>CAIVBF010000059.1 GCA_903904095.1 uncultured bacterium
CTTATGCTCATATTTATAATGGAATACAAAACGCTGGGTTAAAACAAGTTAAAGAATTAGTGACTTATAACTTTAATATTTCTGACAGTAAAGATAATGCGGGGCCTATTGGTTCGCCTTTTAAGTATGTTGCTCTTGGCGATAGTCTGACTTATGGCATCGGAACAAATAATTATCAAGAGTCGTATCCGTATTTAATTTCTAAAAATCTAGCTAATAGAAACGGCGGAGAGACCCCTTTAACTTTATATAATTATTCTTGGCCCGGCGATAAGAGCTCCGATCTTATTGAAAAATTTTTACCATATGCTATTTTAGAGCAACCTGATATTGTAACCGTCCTGATTGGCGTAAACGATATTCATGATCAAATAAGCGCAGCTGATTTTAAAATCAATTATGATAAAATATTAGCCGGATTGACTTCTAAAACAAAAGCCAAAATTTACGTTGTCAGTATTCCTTATATCGGATCTAATAAATTAATTTTACCGCCATATAATTTTTATTTTGATTATAAAACAAAACAATTCAATAAAATTATTAAAGAACTGGCTTTAAAATATAATGTTGCTTATGTTGATTTGTACGCGGCAACTTCTAATTTATTTAAAAAATCCGGGGCCCATTATTCGGCCGATTTATTTCATCCTTCCGTAAGCGGTTATGCGCTTTGGGGGCAGCTAATTTATGATAGTCTTAATAAATAATCCAATTCTTCAAACCTTAATATTTAGTGCCTTTTTCTTTTTAGCCTGGGTCTTAATGATTAAAAAGGGAACGGAATTCGGAACATTATCAATTAGTAAAACCCAAGAACTGAAAGGTTTGGCTATTTTGTTGATTGTTTTATCTCATATCAGCTATTTTTTAGTTAGCGATAACCATTTCCTTTGGCCGCTTTCAATTATGGCCGGAATCGGTGTAAATTTATTTTTGTTTTTATCGGGATACGGCTTAACGGTCAGTAATCTTAAAAATAATTTAAGCGTCTGGCAATTTTATAAACGCCGTTTAATAAAATTATTTATTCCGCTTTGGCCGATGCTGATTCTTTTCTTCTCGCTTGATTTCTTTATCCTGCATATTAATTATTCTTGGCAGTATATTGGGGAAGCGATGTTAGGCATAACTCGCCATGCCGATTTATATCAGGACATAAATTCTCCTTTATGGTATTTAACTTTTATTCTCGGCTTCTATATTTTATTTCCTTTATTGTTTTTTAAAAAAAGACCCTGGCTTTCGGCCATTCTAATCTTTTTAGCCGCTTATTTTTTTGTTGGCTTAGAACCAATTCCTTTCTATAACGTTTTACATTTATATAAGGTCCATACCGTTGCCTTTCCATTAGGAATTTTCTTTGCTTGGTTAATGACGAATATTAATTTTGATAAGTTCAAAATTTTTTGGGAAAAAACAAAACCGTTAGCTCGGGAATTTATTTATTATTTCTCCATAATTGTTTTGATTGCTATTTTTGTTTATAGCGTTATGGATTCGGCAGTTGGCGCTAGCGCTAATAAGGAGCAGCTAATGAGCATAATCTCTGTTCTCGCCTTAACTTTAATTTTTATCCTAAAGAAAATAGATTTTAAATTTTTATATCTCTTCGGCATTTATTCTTACGAGATATATCTGTGGCATTGGCCGATTATGTATCGTTATGATTTTATCTATAAGTATCTACCGGCCTGGCTCTCAACTCTATTATATTTAGCTTTGTTTTTATTTTTTGGCTGGGGTTTTCAGAAAATTGTTGGATTATTCAGTAATAAATGCGAAGTTAAAAAATAAAATAATTAAAAAGAAAAAGAAAAAAGGGATAAGCGCTGTGAAGCGACTTATCCCTTTTTGAATGTGGCAGCAGGCCTGTTAGATCCAATCATTTTTTGAAAGATCCTTGGCTTCTAGCAAGAGCGGTTTGATGAATTGGTTTCTTTTTGAAACCTCCTCGTAGTAATAGTCAAAATATTTTTTTGCCCTTTCATTTGTCAGGGCATCCTTGACGATTGGTTCAACAAGGTAGAATACTGAGGTTGAAATCCCCTCATCAACATCGCCTTGATGTCCGGAGAAGGAATAAATTGCCCCAAGTCCTCTGATAGCGCCAGGGTACTGCATGTTAGCGTCGTTGTGGCTTTCCCAGGATGTTTTATGATCAAGATTCCCAAAGAGCCGGAAAGCTTTCTCCACGGAACAGGTCAGGTATTTGTCCTGTTTTTCAGTTGGGATATGTCCAACAGCAATGATAGTTAGGATTTGTCCCTTGTATCCATCCATAATAGTCAGATAGCCCCCGGTTCTTCTATCTTCTTTTGGCAGAAGGAGATTGGCGGTGTCTATTAGGTTGTTAATTTTAGGGTAAATCAGATTTAGTCTGTCTAGAATTAAAATTGTTTTCATTTCTCTTTTTTTAATGTTTGTTTTTTGGTGTTTATTTTTCGCTTAATTTTTAAAGTGCGGTGTTGATAAAATACATTAACATTATCTTGTATTACAGTCAATAGATAAAAAGTTAATAATTTTACACAAAAAAATAGACAACTAATGTCTATTTTTCTTTGTCGGGGTGGAGAGATTTGAACTCTCGATCTTCTGGTCCCAAACCAGACGCCTTAGACCAACTGGGCCACACCCCGTTATAAAAATTAAACCCCGGATGGGTTTTAAAGATGGATTTAATTTTATTTTTTCTTATGTGCCCCGGGTCAGAATCGGACTGACGACACAAGGATTTTCAGTCCTTTGCTCTACCACTGAGCTACCGAGGCATCGGCAGTTTTTTGTTAAAAACTTGTTGCGGGAGTCGGACTCGAACCGACGACCTCTAGGTTATGGGCCTAGCGAGCTGCCAACTGCTCTATCCCGCTATAATTTATTTTTAATGATGTTCTGTTCGTTTATGTTTTGACGAGCCAATGTGGGCGATGGAGGACTCGAACCTCCGACCTCTACATTATCAGTGTAGCGCTCTAACCAGCTGAGCTAATCGCCCAAATATAAAACAAAAAAAACTAATTTCCACTTTTAGAAATTCTGAATAAAAATATAACAAATAATAAATAAAAAGGCAAGGGTGAGATTTCGCCGTAAAGGCAAAGTTAAAATGCCATATTTGGTAATTATTGTTTCTGAGCTAATGATTGTTTTTGCAGGGCCTCATTGTAGGCTTTAATAAATATAACGCCAAAATTTTTATTAGGAGCCACATAATCATTGAATCTGCCATCTCCAACTTTTTTTCTAGCTTTTTCCCAAAAGTCAGACCAAGTAATATCGTGTCCCGAGAGAATTTCTTCATTCAACATTTTAAATAATGGATCGTTTACATATTTAGTGCCAGTCCCTTTGGTTGAAATAATGTGAGCATTCGGAGCTTTTTCTAAAACAGCCGAGAGATTTCTATATCCGCCGCATGAACCGAGAGATACTATTTTAGCGATAGTCGGTATACGTTTAATAGTTTCTTGAGCATGATAGCTGTGACCGCGGTGCACAACCACTAAAGTTTTAATGTCTTGTTTTTTTAACTCTTCGGCAATTTTTTCCGAGCCGTCAATCTCTGCCTCAGGTTTGTTGGCATAAATTTTAATACCTCGTTCATTATTATGAGAATTGATTGTGACATAAGTTCCCATGTCTTCAACGGACCAGTCGCCGCCTTTTTTATATTCTGATAAAAAATTAGTAAATGAAGTTTTCCCGTCTTCGTCATTGTAAAAAAAATATTCTTGGATATTTAATTTATTCTGATTAAATAATTCTGCTGATTTTATCTGAGAAAGTGAAGAGAGCTTGTATGTTTTTTCAATTTCTTTTAGCCATGTATCGTCTCCGCCTTTTTGCGAAAAAGTGGTGGCGATAAGATTATAAAGAATTTCTATCTCTGGCTTTTGTGTGTCTCGCATCAAGGCTATTTGATTTTTTATTTCTTTTCTAAATAAATCTAAAGTAAGTGGGTCTGATGTCGCGTTTATTGCTTCAGCTATCGCTACAGCCTCCCTGATTGGTTCTTTAGCCTTATCAATTCCCGAAATGAATAGTTGAGAAAGTTTGTTTTGTTCTGCTGGGTTCATTGTCATTAAAAAATCATTCCAGCGTCCGAATTCGGTACAGATACGGATAAAAGTACGAAATTTAGTAAAGTTTTCTTGTTCCAGTAATTTAGCCCCGCTTAGATCTTCATTTTTTAGAGCAGTTATAAGACGGTTGAAGATACCATTGAAACTAGAAGTAAATATTTCTTCCTCGCCGTAAGTGAGGGTAAAATATAATTTTTCAGCATTAGCTCCATTTAGTGAAGCGAATCTTTCTCGTTCGGGGCGTTCATGAAGATTATTTATTTTTTCAATCGCCGAAAGCGCTCCCTTAGACATATAATCTTCGGTCAGAAAAATGCTTGAGTGGTTAGGATTTTTAACTATGTCAATTAGCACCTTAAAGTATTCCTCGGGATTTTTAACTGTTTCTATGGCCTCTTTTTTAGTCATTTTCCCAGATGATATATTATCAAGAAGTAAAACTATTTTTTGAGATTCAGAATATCCAATTTCTCCGCTGAAAATCATTCTTCTAATCTCAGGAATTAGTTTTAGATTTTTATTATTACTATTTTCTAATACGGACATTAATTTTTGACCCTCTGCAGTTTCTTTGCAATCAGTAACTGATATTACCTCATCGTTGAAAGCGGCGCCAATTACTGCGGCATCTGGCCGGGAATCTGCAATCTCTATAACAAGCTTGTCTCGAGACTCTTTATCTTGTTTATTGTTTTTAGATTCTAAAAAAATATAATTAAAAAATGCCGATGGTTCTTTCAAGGCAGCTGTTTTAATAGGTTCTTCGGCCCATGGCTCAGATAGATAAGGGTCTAAATATTCTAGTACTAATCTGGGGTTTGATTTTGCCGCTAATTTTATTTCTTCTAATCCTATTTTAAGACCTTCCTTTGATTGAAATATTTCCTTGAAGTGCGGTACAAAAAAATACTCATTATTTCGTCTAGCCTCTAAAAGTTCATGTGCTTGAGATGTGTTTATCCAAGCGCTGATATGTTGATTTAAAATATAGTCAGAGTTTGTGGGGTATTCATCACCAGCGGCGTGACTTTTTTTATCCAATTCTTTTAAAGAATTGATGGTTGAAGAGATAATAAGATCATAACCAGGGTTATCTTGGTAGCGAGAGGCGTATTCTAGAGCTAAAAAAGGATCTTTTTCGGCAGCCTGTTTTAGGGAGGTGGCTAGCCAATTTTCATGCTTGTATAAAGGAGATGTAACAAAAGCTTTTTCGGGATTATCCTGACAGAGTTTAGAATATTCCGACTCTGATAATTTCGTTTCATAAAGATGAAGAGCTAATTCAGTCGGTTGGTGACTAGAATCAGCTCTTGGAGAATACTTTTCAAAATTGCAGCTAGAAACAGAAAGACCGCCGGCAAGAACCATTCCCCTGGCAATGGCTCCAGTCTTTTTCCGGATTTTTCCTAAAATAGTTTCATTGTTTGGTTCCGGTTTAATATCTTGGTTTTCCGATTCCCGCTCTCTATATGGCAGGGTCTTTATATTTTCAAATCTCATATTTAATAAGAAATTAATAATATTTAAACGCTATCGCGCTTGATTAATAAATTTTATGGCTAGGGGCGCCGAACTATAATTTAGTAATCAGCATCGTTAACTCGCTTTTAATATTTGATAGGCCGTTTTTATTACAAAAGTCTAAATGGATTAAAACATTTAAATAATTTTTTAAATCAGCCTCTTGAAAATTACGAGCCTGGGTTAAGCCCTTTTTAATAACATAAGGATGAAGTTTTAGACGGCTAGTTATTTCGCTTGGGCTTAAATTATTATCCAGGGCTGACCTAATCTGCAATAGAATTTTAAATTGACGGATGAGCATAACAATAATATATTCATCGCCTAGGCCGGCCGCATACTGTTCTTCTAAAAGCCGAGTCGCATTTGATTTATTTTTTGAACTTAGGGCGTCGGTTAAAGCGAAAATATCATCAGAATAAAGTCCGGCCACCATTTCTTTTATGTTTTCAATGCTGATTATTTTTTCGGCCCCGTCTCTAAAGGCTAATTTTTTTATTTCGGAAGCAATCAGCCATAGATCTCCGCCAGTCAGAGTTATTAATAGGGAAGCGGCCTGAGCATTAATATCTTTTTTATAAGAATTAGCTTCTTGTTTAATAAAACTAAGAATTTGGCTATCGCTTAAACTTGTAAATTCTTGAACATATTTTTGCTTACTTAAAAATGTAAACAATTTTTTTAAGTCAGCCTTAAGGCCGCGCGGACTCGTGCTAATTTCTTCGTCCCAGAAGATTAAAATATTGTCGCTGTCACCGGCCTTTTCTTTTTCTATTTTTTGCAGATAGCTAGCTAGTTCTGAACCGATCTTATCTTTTTTATTTTTAAAAATATTTTCAACGATTATTAATCTCTTCTTAACAAAAAGGGAACCGGTATTTATTTTTTCACCGATTTCTTTTAAAGTCGCGCTAGCCCCGTCAATTATATCTAGGCTGCCAGAATTATCATCAATTTCTTTGATGAATTTATTTTTTAGTTCCTGAAGTTTCCGCCGCGATCTAAAAGTATCGGCACCGTATAAAAAAATTATCATAATTCAATTCTGCTTATTGATTTAATTCTTTTTTCTAAAAATCTTTCCGCCAAGTCTTTAAAAGATTTAGGATTATCGCTTGTATAAAAATCACAAGCGGCTTTGGCGGAAACTATATTTAACTCTGGATGTCTTTTTAAATAATCTTTTAAACTAATAGCGATTATATCCCCGGTATCGGGGACTATAACCACTTTGCCTATTATCTTTTGAATTTCTTTTTGCAGGTATGGATAATGAGTACAAGCTAGGATTAAGCTATTTATTTTTTTAGCCTTTAAAGGGGCTAAATAGGATTTTAAAATTATTTTAGTTTCCGGACTATTAATTCTTCCTTCTTCAATTAAGGGAACAAGTAATGGGGCGGCCTGCTCGTATACTTTTAGTTTCGGATTAAGTTCCTTTATTTCTCTGGTATACGCGCCAGAATTAATTGTGGCGTTAGTCCCGATAACCCCAATCTTTTTATTATCAGTATTTTCCGCTATTGCTTCGGCTAATGGTTTTATTACTCCTAAAACACGGCGATTCGGGTAATTATTAGGAAGCCATTCCTGCTGTAATTTTCTTAGTGCTTGAGCGGAGGCGGTATTACAGGCGATGATAACCAGATTACAACCCTTTTTAAACAAAAATTCAACGGCCTGGATAGTATAACTATAAATTATTTCCGGAGATTTATCGCCGTAGGGAACTCGGGCCGTATCACCTAAATAAATATAATGATAATTAGGTAATTTTTTTAAGAACTTTTTTAAAACGCTTAACCCGCCTAAACCGGAATCAAAAACGCCGATTAAATTATTTTTTTTATTATTTAATAAGTCCAACATATTTTTTAAACAGATCGCCGCGTTCTTTATAATTTTTAAAAAGTCCGAAACTAGCGCAAGCAGTTGAAAGTAAAACAACTCCGCCCCCGGCTGATTTTTCTTTAGCAATATTTACAGCCTCACCCATGTCTTTAGCGAGGAATAGTTTAGCATTTGGAAAATTAATTTTTTTAAGCTCAATTTTTATTCTATCCGAGCCATGCCCTGGCAGAAGGATTAAAAAGGCAGTTTTTTTCTTAATCATTTTAACTAGGTCTTTAAAATATGCTCCTTTATCGGCGCCCCCGGCGATTTGAACGATTGGCTCATTAAAAGACTTTAAATCAAGCGTGGTGCTTTCGGGCGTAGTTGAAAAACTATTATCAAAATATTTTACTTTATTTATTTCCTTAACGAATTCTAGGCGATGTTCTAAATTTATGAATCCGGCAATTACTTTTTTATATACCTCCGGTTTTATTTTTAATAATTTAGCGACTTCAAGGGCCGCGCCGACATTTTGTTTATTGTAATCGCCGGTTAATTTTGAAGGTAGATTGCTTTCATTAAAATAAATAATTTTTCCCTTTAGCTTTTCCTTGATAACTAATTTTTTTAAGGACTCATTAACTACTAAATATTTATTTTTCGCGTTCTTGGCGATATTCAATTTGGCGTCCCAATATTTCTTGAGCGAAGAATGAAAATTAGGGTTATTGGGGTCGGCTGGAGCGAGATGTTCTTTAAATAAATTAGTAACTACCGATATGTATGGCGAATATTTTAAATCCTCAAGCTGGAAGCTTGATAACTCTAAAATAACATAATCGTTTGGTTTTATTTTATTTAGAAATGAAAGAGGGGCTATTCCGATATTGCCGCCTAAAAAAACATTCCGACCCGATCCTTTTTTATCGGCTCTTAAAATTTTATAAATAAGCGTGGCTGTTGTTCCTTTTCCTTTAGTTCCGGTTACGCCGATAATATTCTTAGTCGGGACGAGATTAAAAAATAGATTTAAAGGACTTGATAGTTCCGTTTTTTTATTTTTTAAAGCCTCTTTTATTCCCGGACAATTCAAAGGCCAACCGGGAGAGCGGAATAATATAGAAAAGTCGCTTAGATTTTTATTAAAGTCTTCGCCAAGACGATAATCTATTTTAAGATTTTTTATTTTTATGTTTGGAAGCTTATCATGAGCTCTGAAATCACAAATCGTTATCTCAGCTGGAGCATTATTTTTATCTAGTAACGATAAAAGAGCTAGGTTATCAAGACCTAACCCTAAGAGGGCTATCTTAGTATTATTTTGTTTTTCTGTCTTAGGCATTTTATTTATTTTAACTCACCCCAGTTATCGCCGATATTTTCTTCGGCAATAATTGGGACCTTTAAAGGCAAGACGCTTTCCATTAAATTTTTTATTTTCGGGCTATAAAAATCTAGCTTATCTTCTTTTATTTCAAAAATCAATTCATCGTGAATTTGCAAAATCATCTTTATGTCTTTTTCTTGCCCGGCGATTAATTTATAGATATTAATCATCGCTAATTTAATTAAATCAGCGGCTGTTCCTTGGACGGGAGTATTAATTGCCATTCTTTCGGCGCTCTTTCTAATC
>CAIVBF010000060.1 GCA_903904095.1 uncultured bacterium
GGGCGGGATAGTATTCGACTTTTTCGGGATGGTCTACGCCTTCTGGCATTTAAAACAAGTCCGCTACTTTATATAATTTCTTTTTGCCCCTTCTGGACAAGCAGATTAGCAAACAAGGCGACTTATTTAAATCTAATAATGATTCTAAGAATAAAGAAATTGATAATTTAATAACTCTAAAACGATTATTGGAACTGTATCAAGAGTTTTGGCAGGAAGACGGTTATGAAAACAAAGAACAAAGAGAATTATACAAACAAAAAGGTTTAAAGGCTGTTAATGACTATTGGCAATCGTATCAGAAAAACGTTGAACCAAAAATTTTATTTTTAGAAAAGAAATTTTCTTTTAGGATTGGTGACGATGTTATTAAAGGAACGATAGATCGTGTTGATGAATTGAGCGATGGGACATTAGAAATAATTGACTATAAGACCGGAAAAGATAAAACGCTTGATTATGGCGTTAAAAGACAACTAATTTTATATCAAATATTTTTAGAGGAATTTTTAAATAAGAAGGTTAGCGCTTTAAGTTATTATTATTTAGAAAGCGGACAGAAAGTTTCTTTTGTCGCCACCGAAAAAGAAATAACTAAATTACGCCTAGAAATAATTGAAGAAATTGCGGAAATTAAAAAACGTAATTTTAGCGCCAAGCCATCGCCTCTTTGTAATTTCTGTGATTTTAATTCAATTTGCGAATTTAGACAGGTTTAAATATATGAAAGACACAATTAAAAATAAAAAAATTGATAAATCTTTAAGTGATGAAAGGCTTATTAGTCCGATTGAAAATAAAACGGAAGAAAGTTTTGATTTGTCTTTAAGGCCAAAAACTTTATATGAATATATCGGCCAGGATAAGGTTAAACAAAATTTAGAAATCACGATTGCGGCGGCCAAAAAAAGGGGTGAGCCGATTGAACATGTTTTATTGTACGGCGCGCCCGGACTCGGCAAGACAACTTTAGCACATGTTATTGCTAATGAAAGCGGGGCTAATATTAGAATTACTTCCGGCCCGGCGATTGAAAAGAGCGGCGATTTAGCGGCGATTCTAACTAATTTAGAAGCGGGTGATATTTTATTTATTGATGAAATCCATCGTTTAAATAAAACCGTTGAGGAAATTTTATATCCAGCTATGGAAGATTATGCTCTTGATATTATTATGGGTAAAGGCCCGAGCGCGAGGACTTTGCGTTTAGATTTACCTAAATTTACAATTATCGGAGCAACAACGATGGCGAGCTTATTATCTGCACCGCTAAGAGATCGTTTTGGAATAACGCATCATTTAAATTTTTATGAGACAGCGGATATTGAGAAAATTATTAAGCGCAGTGCAAAAATTTTAGGAATTAAATTAGATGATAAGGCGGAAAACGAGATTGCTAAACGCAGCCGCCGAACACCCCGAATTGCTAATCGCTTATTAAAACGAGTTCGGGATTATTGCGAGGTTAAAGGCGACGGAAACATAACTCTTGAAAATTGCTTAGAATCTTTTAAGATGCTGGAAGTTGACGAACTGGGCTTAGACTTAATTGATCGTAAAATTTTAGAAACAATCATCGTAAAATTTAAAGGCGGACCGGTTGGTCTTAATACTTTAGCCGCTTCTACGGGCGAAGAGATGGATACTATTGAAAATGTTTATGAACCATATTTAATGCAATTAGGATTTCTAGATCGTTCGCCGCGCGGAAGGATTGTCACGGCGCTTGGTTATGAACATCTAGGAATGAAGAATTTAAATTCGGATAAATTATTATAATTACTATGTACAGCGTTTCCGATTTTGATTATAATTTGCCGACTGAACTTATCGCGCAAAGACCGGTTAGGCCGCGGGACCACTCGCGGCTTTTGTTGTTAAATAAAAAAACTAAAAAGATTGAACATAAACATTTTTATAATCTTGTTAATTACTTAAATCCCGGCGATTTATTAATTTTAAATAATTCAAAAGTTTTTCCGGCTCGCCTGCTTGGTCAAAAAAAAGAGACGGGCGGAAAAATTGAAATTTTTTTACATCACGACCTGGGCCACGGCACTTGGGAGTGTCTAGTCGGCGGACGCGTTAAAGAAGGAGTGATAATTGAATTTTCTAAAAAACTTATCGCGGAAATTATAAAAAATAATAACGACGGAACCTGGCAAGTTAAATTTAATTATAGCGGTTTAGATTTTTTTTCAATTATTTCCAAGATTGGTTTAGTTCCTCTTCCGCCATATATTAAACGTGATAAAAAAATAGCGAGTGATAAAAATAATTATCAAACTGTCTTCGCGGCTAACAATAAAGTTGGTTCAGCCGCTGCGCCAACAGCCGGACTCCATTTTACTAATAACTTATTAAAGAAAATAAAAGCGAAAGGCGTAATAATAAAGTATGTTACTTTGCATGTCGGGCTTGGTACTTTTTCGCCAATTAAAACCGAAAAAATAAAAGATCATAAAATGCATTCCGAATTTGCTTCAATTGAGAGTGGAACGATTAAAGAAATTATTAAAGTAAAAAAAACTGGCAGGCGGGTTATCGCCGTTGGAACGACGAGTTGCCGGACCCTAGAATCATTGGATTTATCTAAAGGAAGCCAGTCTTTCTGGACAGATATCTTTATTTATCCAGGTTATAAATTTAAAGTTGTTGACGCCTTAGTAACAAATTTTCATTTGCCAAAATCAACTCTTTTAATGCTTATTAGCGCCTTGGCCGGGAAATCTAATATTGATAAAGCTTATCAGGAGGCTCTTAGCCAGAAATACCGCTTTTTCAGTTATGGCGACGCGATGTTTATTTACTAAATGTTAGGCAAAAAGACTGATTTGATTTTTTTCATTTTTTCTGTTATAGTAAAAGCTAATTATTGTTAATTTTTTTTATAATATGCGTAAGTTTTTTTTATTTGTCTGGGAAATAACGAAAGTAGTCTGTATTTCATTGGCGATTATTTTACCGGTTAGATATTATTTGATTCAGCCATTTTATGTTAAAGGCGAATCTATGATTCCAAACTTTCATGATCAGGAGTATTTGATTGTTGATGAAATCAGTTATCGTTTTATAGCTCCGGAGCGCGGACAAGTAATTGTTTTCCGTTATCCTCGTAATCCGCAAGAATATTTCATTAAAAGAATTATTGCCTTGCCCGGTGAAGAAGTTCAAATAAAAGACGGCAAAGTAATTGTCTATAACGAAGCTAATCCTAACGGTTTTGCGCTTGATGAAAAATATCTGCCGGCCGGATTATTAACCGAGGATGATAATAGCGAAAAAATAACCATTAATAATAATGAATACTTTGTTCTCGGCGATAATCGCTCTAATTCTAAAGATTCGCGCAGTTTCGGGGCCGTTGATAAAAGTTTTGTAATCGGTAAAATTTTATTTCGCGGCTGGCCGGTTAAAGAAATAACAATTTTTAATAGTAATTATTGGCCAAAATATTAATAAACTTCTCAAAAATTTTATGCCTAGAGTTAAAAAAAGTACTACAAATAGCGCCCCACAAAAAACTGAAAGAAGAAGCGAGAAAACTATTCCTCGCCTATTAGGTATGAAGGATATTTATAGTTCCGAGTGCGCCGCTTTTGATTTGGCGGTTAGCAAAGCTAATAACCTGGCTAAAATTTATAGTTTTTTACCGATTAAAACGCCGATTTTAGAGAGCTTTGATTTATATAAAAAATCTACTCGCAAGGGGAATGATAAAGAATTCTATTTTACGGAAGGAGAAAAGAGTGAGAAGAATGTTTTAAGACCAGAAATTACTCAGGGAGTTGTTCGCGCCTATATTGAAAATAATTTAGGTGAAGTTCCGGGTGCTTCTCGCTTATTCTCTTTAGGTCCGATTTTTCGTCGTGAAAAATTGCAATCAGGCCGTTACCGAGAGTCAACTCAATTTAATTTAGAAATTATCGGCGAAAAGAAACCAATGGCCGAAGCGCTTTTGATAACCATTGCTCATAATTTCTTTGAGGAACTGGGA
>CAIVBF010000061.1 GCA_903904095.1 uncultured bacterium
ATTATAACATATTGGCCGAAAATATGTGATTTTTATGTTTTGCTAGATGCTTTTTTATAAGCAATAAATGTGGATATTTCGCGGCTCCTTATAACAAAACCGTCAACAAGGTGGCTCTCATAAAATTCTTTCATTTCCTTAAGCATTTCTGGTTTCTTATCTTCCTTAACCAAATTCCATAAACTTAATGACTTTAGCAGTATTAGCGCTTCTTCAACCGTGTACTTTTCGTCAATATAAAAAGATTTTTCGCTTATATCCGAGAACCCCACTTTGTTTAAAAACTCTTTTTTAAAATGGTTTTTGGTAGTATCAAAATTTTCTCCGGCGTATTTTTGTAATATTGAGGAATAACCTTCTTTAAAGTCTTTATTCTCATCTTGGCGATTTGTTTTTAAGGCGACAAAAAATATTCCGTTTTCTTTCATAACCCTTTTGATTTCCAAAAGAGACTCCTCGTTATTAAACCAGTGGAAGGAGGTAAAAGCGGTGACGAGATCAAATTTGTTTGATTCAAAGGGAAGTTTATCGGCCGAAGCTTTAATATAAGGTATATTAATATCTTGCTTTACCGCCATATTAATCATGTCAGAGTCTTTGTCGGCGCCAGTTACGTCAAAATCGTATTGTTTAAGTTGGCGCGTTGAAATACCTGTTCCGCAACCTAGATCTAAAGTTACCGGTAGGTCTTTTTTCATAAGAGATTTTAGATATTCAAAAACCTCATCGGGGTATCCTCGGCGGGCCGAATTATATTCTTTACTCATTAGACCAAAATTATTTTGTTTGATCATAAAGACTATTATGATTTTTAGGGTCGTATTCTTTAATAAACTCTTTAATAATCGGGTAAAGATTTTCTTTCAAGGCCTCTTCCTTCGTAAAAAATTTAATTTTAGTACATTCATCTGTAGGCTTAAAATCAAAGTTCTCAAGCCTGGCTTCATAAAAAGCGGCCGTTTTCCATTGCCCGTTAATATTAAGCGCCGAGACAAAGTAAGAAGGCTGTTTGTTAATATAAGTAACTTTCAGACTCATTTCTTCCTTTATTTCTCTGGTTAGACAATCATGAGGGCTTTCTCCGAAATCAAGGCCACCTCCCGGCATTTCCCATAACCCATTATCTTCTAAAATCATGAGAAATCTTTTTTCATCATCAAGAATTAGAGCTTTGATGCTAGTTCTGTAAAAATTATTTGGAGCTTCAAACATATTTAAATATTAATTACTATTTTCTTTCGTCCGGCAGCATATTTCTAATACCCCCACTCGGATTTTCTACATCACCTTTATATCGCGGGATTAAATGCATGTGTAAGTGAGGGATAGTCCTGCCGGCAGTTTCCCCTTCATTTATGCCAATATTATAACTATCGGGATTGTATTTTTTTTGTACAATCTCTTTGGCCTCTTTTAGTAAGGAATATAGTTGAATTAGCTGTTCATTATTAAGATCAAAAAAAGAATTTATGTGAAGTTTAGGAACAATTTCTAAATGACCTTCAGTTAAGGGGAAATTATCCCAACGAGCATAACAAAAATCATTTTCTAAAATAATTTTATTTTCTTTCTTATTAGCCCTGTCACAAAATAAACAGTAATTATTTGTCATATCAAAATTAAATTAATTTATCAAATACATTATTCTATAGTTGTTTCTTCTAATATTTACAGGGTTTAATTATCACCCACAAGGCTTTTGTTATGGGATGCTCCCTGCCTATAAGTAGGCCTTATCTATTCTCTAGAATATTTATTGTTTCAAGTATCCATTCACCCCTTAACTTATTTTTCATTTGGTTTATTTCATCAAATGTAAACCACTTAGCGTCCAATATTTCATCTTCGGGAAACTTTAATTCTCCGCCTATTATTTTACTTTCAAAAGCATGTTTTACAACATCAGTTGATTTTACATGAAAAAGAGCAATTTCCCTCACTAATTCTACGTCTAAGCCAGACTCCTCCTTCGCCTCTCTGATTGCCGCCTGTTCAAGTGATTCACCTAGATCTACTCTGCCAGCTGGGAAATTCCAAAGACCATAGGCTTTTAATTGTTTTTCCTGTAGCAGAAGATATTTTCCCGCCAGTTTGATTACAACGCCGGCCACTACCTCTACTTTTATGGTTTGTTTTTGCTCTAACATATTTTTGCGAAGAATATAATACGTTATTAGAAATAAACAACAGGAAAGACCAATAAGTATTAATCAAATTAATAAAACTTTAAATCGATGTTGCTAACATTATAAATCTTTTTATCTTCTAAATTATACATAACTACATCCTCATATTTATTTTTAGAGTTATGCAAATTAAAAGGATTTAGCTGATAAAGATAGATGAGTGCCTTAGGCGCTTTTCCGGGGTAGCACCATAAAATCCATTTTTCTCTTCCTTGAATATAGTCATTAGGAAGTTTAATTTGTCCTTTTGACATAAGATAG
>CAIVBF010000062.1 GCA_903904095.1 uncultured bacterium
TAATTCCGCCTTTATTTCTTTTAAGGAAAATGGGGCGTAATTAATAATTTTCCAAATTCTAAAAAGCTCTTTATCTTTTTGTATTAATTTGTCGCTCGTTAAGTAAGAAGTCTGGCGATTGATTTTATCAAGGCCAAACTCCTCGGCAATATCTTCTATCAAATGCGCCTTAATAATAGCTTTATTCGGTTCATATAGATAGACCAGGGGGCCAGAAACTACTTTAACAGACTTTAATGAATCTTTTTTCTGATAACTATAAATTCTCTCACCAATAAAGCAGGTGGCTCTTTGATCGCAAGTTTTAAATTTTCCAAACCATAACATTACCACCTTGCAAACGTTATCTTCGGAAATAACTTCAATTTCCGGTTTTAATGGCAACATTTTTATTTCCTGATAATCAAAGGCCGGCGAAATTTTTACACCCAGATTCTGACTGACTTTAAAAATTTCTGGAATAATTTCTAATAAATTCGGCTCGCAGTTAAGTATTGATTTTGTTTTTGTTTTTCCACTCCTCTCGCGAGAAGGGTCAATGAAAAAAGCGTCCGCGTCAGAAACTATATTATCATAAGCATCACCGCAAACAAATTTTATATTCTTACTTTGCTGGTAAAGATTGAAATTCAATTTAGCTAAAGCAATATTAACTTCGTTCTTATCAACCCCTATAGCCTGCTCCGCCTGAGCAGCTAAAAAAATAAGATTGCCGCCGATACTGCAAGTTAAATCAACAATTTTTTTAGGATGACCGAAGCGAGCGGCAATGTATCTAGCAATTTCTTCACCAGTTGATTGTTCAAGACTTAAAGGAGTAAAAAACATCTCGGAACTTTTACTAAACTTTCCGAGAGCTTTTTTCCGTAATTTAATTAAAGTAACTGCGGCGGATAAGTAAGGATTTTTTGTATTTGGCGCCTTCATTAATTCGCGATATAAATCTGAATCAGATAAATCCTGATATTTTTTAATTAATTCTAGTCCCTCCAAGGAACTTAAAAAATTTATATCCGCAATTTGCATAAGACTATTTTAGTGGATTGAGAGCTGCCAAATAGCGTAGTTTAAATAAGAAGCAAAACTGACCCAAAGGATATAAGGGATAAGAAGATAAGCAGCTAATTTAGAAATCTGATACGAGGCTAATATGAGCGCCATGATTGCAAACCATAGGCTGATAATTTCGGTAAAAGCGACAGACGGACTATGAATTCCAAAAAATAGCAGCGACCAAAAAGAATTTAAAAAAAGCTGGAAGATAAAGATGCCTAAAGCTGATTTTACGCCTTTTTTATCTAGACCATTGCGCCAAACTAAAAATGCCGAAATCCCCATCAAAATATACAGAATTGTCCAAACTGGTCCGAATACCCAATTCGGCGGGTTAAGCGCTGGTTTTGCTAAATTGCTATACCAATTAGCAATTGAGGACATATTAAGAAAAGAACCGCTGCCACCAACTAGTAACGGGATAACTACAGAGATAATTAATTTAACAGGATTATTTAATTTCATATTTTTGAAATTATTTTAAAATTTAAATATATTTGTTATTAAATATCAACCCAATTTATATTATAACAAAAAATAAGCAAAAAGTTTATTAAAAGAATAGGCCCGTGCCTTTTGTTTCATAAAAATCAATTAAATCTCGCGCCGAACGAGCCCTTAAATCATCGTCAAATTTAATCATCTTCTCGTTGACTCTTAGAGCCATATCATTCAAACCTAATAATTTTAGGCCGGCCAATGATCTAACCCGAGAAAGAGCAACATACCCCATTCCATATTCAAAAGTTTTACTTAAATCTATTTCGGCGCAATCTAAGCTCATCCCCTGACTTTTATGAATCGTAATCGCCCAGGCTAGGCGCAAAGGCAACTGGCTTATAGAGGCAATAACGCCCCCACTATCTTCAACTACCCATGTTTCATTATGAGCACCAATTATCTCTCCTTTGAAAGTCTTAATAATCGGATAATTATTTTCTGTTTCAAAGCCAATAACTTTTCCGAGAGTGCCATTAACATAACCATCTTTAAAATTATTTTTTACAAACATAACAACCGCATCAATCTTAAGTTCAAGCCTCTCCGGAGCCAAGCAGCCGCCTCTAAGCTTATCAGTCAAATTTTTTAATCCATTAAAATGCATTTCATAGACCATCGGCTCCGTTTTTAATTTGCCTAGCTCAAAATTATTATAAACGTCAACATCAATATTATGAGTATATAATTTTGTTGGAGTTATATCGGTTTTAATTTCTTTATTCATCCGCTCTCCTAAAGATTTTTTGATTTTCTCTAAGTCTTGGCGGGAACGCAAACTATTTAAAATTTTAAAAAAGTTTTTATCTTCTTGACGATATTGCTCCTCTAAATAGCAGATTTTTAAATTCATCGCTGACCAAATATCCGAATCTATGACGAAACGGCCATCCTCTTGGCCATGCGACACCGGTGGTAATTGAAAAAAATCACCACTAAGAATAACTTGCAAGCCGCCGAATGGCTCTTTATTTTTTCTGATTCTCTGACAAACTTGGTTTATTAAATCAAGCCGTTTAGCGCTAAGCATTGAAACTTCGTCAATAATCAGAATCTGTGTTTTTTTAATTCTCTCTCTTACCTCCGCTTTAGAAATTGATTTTTTAACTGAGGCGTTCATTTTCTCCTCAATACCCAGACCGGCCCAAGAATGAATCGTCCGGCCATTAAGATGTGTCGCGGCAATTCCCGTACTAGCCGTTATCCCGACACTAATTTTTTTTTCTTTTAAATAAGTAATAAATTTATTTAACAAATAAGTCTTTCCTGAACCAGCCGAACCGGTCAAAAAAACATTAGAGCCGCCTTTTAAGATTTCCAACGCCTCAGTTTGTTTCATACACTATAGTCTGCTAACAAAAACGCCGCTAATCGGCGCTTTTATCTTTTAAATAAACACTATCAAAAGATGCAAATATTACTTTTTCTTAACCGTTTTCTTCTTAACGACAATTTTTTTATTAACAGGGACTTTAGGAGTTTTCTTTTTCGGGGCAACCACTTTCGCATCGGATTTCTGTCTATCTTCATAATCATTAATCGCTTTTTGCAAACCTTCAACGGCCATAACTGAACAATGAACTTTCTGGCGAGGCAGGCCTCCTAAATCATTAACAATTTTATCCCATTTATATTTTTTGGCTTCCGCAATTTTCATTCCTTTAACTTTCTCGGTTAGAATTGAGGCGGTCGCGATATTAGAAGCGCAGCCAAACGATAAAAACTTTACGTCTTTGATAATTCCTTTTTCAACTTTCAAAAAAAAGTCTAGCTGATCGCCGCAAACCATATTACCGATTTGCGCATAACCATCCGGTTTCTTAATTGAACCGACATTTTTCGGTTTTAAGAAATTATCAATTGTTTTTTTAGTATAATTAAGTGCCATATAATTAGTTTTAGTAAATTAGGTTTTATCATTATACTATATTAAAGCATTTTAGCCAATCCTAAAGATAATTTGATAGAATTAGACTTCTATTTAAATTTCTTCTCAATATATTCTGGTTTATTCCCAAATCGCCAAAAATCATAATATTTTTGTCTATGAGTAAACCCTTTGTAATTCCGACCAGCCTTCTCTTTAACAATTTCCTTCATTAATTCAATCTTTTCTTCCAAAGACTTGTTCCTAAAATCTCGGACATATTTTAATTGAATTGTACAATTAGAGACAAAACCCTGGGGATTTACTCTAATTTTTGGACATTTATTTTTATCACAACAGTAATTAACGGAGTAATTAGGATTTACCCCGTAGATACCGGTTAGACCCGATATATGATAATATTTTGACTTCGGAACGTCTCCAACGATTTTAACCGGTTTTAATTTACCATATTTTTCCAGTTCAGCAATAATTTTTTTCATTGGGACAAAACTGCTTTTAAATATATTTTTATCTTTTTCGTATATTTCACCGCAAGGAACAACTTCTAAAAATCTAATTATCAACCGGCCATTAAAAGTTTCGCCAAATTTTACAAATTCATCAATTATACCGATATTATCTTTCATGATAACACAATTAACTTTTACTTGCGGATATAATTCTAAAGCCTTTTTTATTGATTTCTTAACGAGATCAAAACCGTCATAACGACATATTTTTCTATAATTTTCCCGGGTAAGAGTATCAAGGCTAAAATTAACTTTTGTTAATCCGGCCTTCTTTAATTTACTGCCTATTTTATAGAACAAAATACCATTTGTTGTCATGCTCTGTTTTTCAATACCTAATTTCTTAGCCTTCGCGACTAGTTGCAAAAAATTCTTTCTGACTGTCGGTTCGCCGCCCGTCCAAGAAACCTTCCTAACTCCGGCGGCAACTCCTGCCTGAATAATTTCAATTATATCTTGATCAGTCATGTCTTTTTTACAATCAACATCTCTATTGGGATTACAATAAGAACAATTTAGATTGCAGGCTGAGGTAGTAGATATTCTGAGAGTGTAATTATTAACTGCTATTTTTTTACTTTGGCTCATAAAGATTATTATTTATTATTTTATAATTTAATAATGCATAATTTGTCTCAGGAATCATCTCAAAAAGTTTTGAAAACATCTTTTTTAAGTAATCATTAACCTTCTTATTTTCAAGGACCGTTAACTTCTTGCCCGTTACGACGTTTATTATTTGCGGTTCATTAATCGGGTTGCCTAGTTGACTCAATATTTCTATTTCTATAAAGATATTATTGCCCAGGAATTTACTTATCTTTTCTGCCAAGTAGAAGGCTAGCAAATTATATATTTTGCTAACATTGTAAATTGGATTTTTGCCGTAAATAACTTCAAAACTTGATTTTCTCCCAGGAGTAATTAACCCAGAAACGCCGTTTCCCCTACCCAAAGAACCTTTATCGTGTTCAGCCGCTGTTCCGGTCGCAGTAATA
>CAIVBF010000063.1 GCA_903904095.1 uncultured bacterium
AGTGTTGATGTCAGAACGGAAATAGCCGGTAAGCAAGCTTTAGCAACAATTAATTTATCCGGTTCAGCTTGCCCGCATGTTTACACGCCGGCTAAATTAATTAGCGTAACTCCGGAAGGACCGGAAGTAACTGGCATCTTTGAAAAAACAATTAAAAAATTTAAATTATCAGTGCCGGCGACTGCGCCCGATAAATTAGAATTATTTGACGGTGATACAAATCAAGCTTTAGGAATTGCTTCTTTTGATGGTGCGGGAGTAGTTATTTTTCCAGATAGACTTTCCCTAAAGATTCCTAGCCACAAGGCCGGTGATCTTTGGACCATTATTATTGAGCCGGAAATTTTCCCCGATACTTTAACGATTGGTCAAGATCAGTATACTTTTGTTTCTGGAAATGATTCTAGAGCTAAATCAAGCAATTATATTGTTGTTCCTGAAACCTGTTCTCTTGATGAGTTAGCTACAAATATCCAAGCTAAATTAAGCGGGAATACTAATATTATTATCACTAGAGTTGTTTCAACTAATATTCTAAACCTAAACGCTCGCAGCGCCGGAATTGCCGGTAATGATTTAAATATAAGTAGTACGGCCGCTGCCTTAAAAATCACCCCTTTTTCGGGAGGAATAAATGCGGAAGAAAAATATGTGTCTCAGGATAAGCCGGATAGACCAATGAATTCGGCCCTACAGATAAATTTTAATGAGGCTATTAATCCATTGACCGTCTCCGGTTCTGCCAGCGAAGTCTCTAACTATATTAGGATTGTTAATGCTAGAGCCTCAAGTAGTATTGATAAGGCTGTTTGCTCGGTTGATTCTGATTGCCGATCTTATAAGTGTAGTAATAATGTCTGTGTCGGAAATTTTTTGGGCGGTAAATTCATGGTTAGTAATCAATATAGAACTTTAGAATTTATATCCGATAGAGAATGCGGCGTTAATGCTTGCGGGGAAAAAATTTATTGCTTCCCGGCTAATAGTAATCTATCGGTTGAGTTAATGGCCGCTAACTTAAAAACCTGTACGAGCAATAATGATTGTCTGGCTCTTGGCGCTTTTAATAACTGTAATAATACATCTCTGGGTTATAAAACTTGCCAGGATAGTACTGGGAAAAATTATCCTTTAGCTAGGCTTGATGAACTTGATGGTATAGTGGATACCGCTGTTAATTCTTTGGATGGTAATCGTGATTTAAATTCCGATGGCCCGCTTAGTTTTTATTTTGAAAATAATCAGTCAACTCAAAATGTCGGTAAGAAAGATAAATATAAATGGTCATTTTATATCGGTGGCAAAATAATGCTTACTCCGCCGAAAATTACTTTTTTGAGCCATCCGCAAGGGAAGAAAGAAGTTAATTTAAAAGATCCGATTCAGATTAATTTTAATGCTTTGATGCTAAATAGCAGTTTGCATACTGGTAGTAGTATTGTTCAGATTGGTTCTAAAATAATTACTCATAAATCTATTAATCTAACTAGCTCTAGCCCTAGTCCTTTGGGGTATTGGATTAGCAGCGAAAATCAAGATAGTGCTCCTTTAGACGGTGAACCGGATTTAACAATTGTTAAAATTGATCATTCTCCTTTTTCTCAGTCTATGAATTATGAAGCTCAAATCGGATCGGGGGTAAAAGATATTTACCAGAATTGCTTTAAACCAAGCGGCGATCAATCTTGCGGAGTTAGTTCAGAAAAACCTTCCTGCTGTTTCGGCGTTGCGACTGATATTCTAGGCGCTGATGGTAATTGTAAATAATTATTATAATTAAAATTTAGATAATTTTGTGTTTAAAAATAAAACTAAAAAATTAATAATTTTTTTTGTTGCATTGCTCAAAAGA
>CAIVBF010000064.1 GCA_903904095.1 uncultured bacterium
ATACTTGCTGCATAATACCAGTTTCCATTTACTTCATATAACTTAGCGACTAATAAACTTAAAGAATTATAGTAGTTAATTAAATCTGCTGGAATAGATTCCTTTTTATTCCGAATTACTATTGGAGAAATATCATGAGAAAAATTACCTACAGCTCTCATTATTATTTTGTAATCAGTTAAATTCTCACTCTCATCAGAATACTTTTCTTCATTCCTAAGTTCTTTAATTGGCTTTTTAACTAGAAGTAACATTTCCTTAAAATATTCAAGTGATTCTTTAAAGTTTATTAAAAGAGATTGTTTATATTGTTCTGGAAATTTTAGGTTTTTCCTCTCTCTTAACCTTGTAAGATATTCAGTAAGTCCCCTTGAATCATTAATAAGACTTAAAGCTGAATGTATATCTTGAGCCTTAATAATCTCGTTTTCATTAGTATTTTTTTCTAGATTTGGTAGTTTTTCCATAATTTTAGTATATCATATATAATTAACAATTAAAAAGTATGGAGGTTTTTAATAAACTACTTTATTTAAGGTTAATTCTTATTTTAAATCAAAAATAGTTTCTAATCTTGGCCAGTCTCGCAGTAAAGTTAGCTAATATTAGCAGTTTTTATTAAATTATTCAATTACTAATTTAATTATTATTGACTCTAATTAATTAATGGTGTAATATATACACATAAAGTCTCCTGTGCCTGCCCCCTTCGGGGTGGTGTGCAGGATTTTTTTATTTGTGATATTATTCTTGCATGGATAAAAATGAAAGAGTGCAAATTTTTATTGATGGTGGTAATTTTCATCATTTAGTTTTAAAAAAGCTGGATATTAAAGAGCTGGATTTTTGTTTTGAAGAATTCATTGATTTTTTGGTGGGCGATAGAGAAATAACGGAATTGGGAAAAAGATTTTATATTGGAACGGTTCGAGAAAAAGAAGGCGATGAATACAGCAAACAAGCGATGGCTAAACAGACCGCCCTATTTTCTACTCTAGAAGCAAAAAAATGGCAGATTAAAACTAGTAAACTTCGCAACAGGTTAGAGAAGATAATTATTGATGAACGGACAATTGGTTATAAGAATATTTTAGGCAAGGGAATCACCTGTATAGAAATTAATCGCAAACGAGAAAAAGGTATTGATGTTAAATTGGCGACTGATATGATAATTGGCGCTATGGACGATAGATATGATTCGGCTATTTTAATAAGTTCTGATACTGATCTTATCCCGGCTATTGATATCGTCACCAAACGATTTAAGAAAAAAGTAGAGTATATCGGTTTTTCTATTATTATCGATGAGAGTGATCAAAGCCAAAACACTAAACCATCGCAAGGTTTGATTGGAAAAACTAGTTTACAAAGAATCCTTGTAAAGTCAGATATTTTACCATTTATTTGTACTTGCTAGAAATATTTATAAAATATTAATTTTTATTATCCTTTTCCCTTATTTCAGTTCTAACAGCGTCTACGACACTCAGCAGTTTTAAATAGCCCTTGAATAGGGCTATTTTTGATAGAGAGTTAATAGCATGTTATAATTAATATATGAAGAATACATTAAAGAACGACAAATATAAAAAGAATAGAGGTGGTTACTCACGTCTATTAGAAATTAGCTGTGAGGGGTGTGGCGAGTTTTTAGGTTTTTATCAAAAAGACGGTCCGGGAATCTTGAAGAGAATGTATCTGGATAGAATTTATAAGTCAAAAGATTATAGCGATTTAGGAGATAAGTCTTTTAAATTGTTGCCTCAACTTATTTGTAAAAAGTGCGGACGTCTCTTGGGTGTCCCAATTATTTATGAAAAAGAAAATCGTTTTGCTTTTCGGCTATTTCAAGGGGCGGTCGTTAAAAAGATTGTTAAAGTTGACCATATTTAGTTAAAATCGTTTTAACCTTATCCAATCCCCTCAGCGATAATAAAAAAAGGCTTTCAGCCTTGTTTTTAATACCTAGAATTAATTATATTCCTTTGCGTATTAATATATAGATGGTTTTCTCAAATCTAATCATTTTTGTTACAATAG
>CAIVBF010000065.1 GCA_903904095.1 uncultured bacterium
AAAAAAAAATAAAAAAAATTTAAATGTTTTATATTTTTTAGCTTTTATCTTGGCTATTTCAACCGCCCTACCAGCCTATATCCAGTCAAACTTCTTAAAACAATTCGTCAGTTTAAGTATTCTGAGCTTGTTTTTTATAATCGCCAATGTTGTAACGATTGTAGCAATCAGTATTTTCCCGAAATTAATAAAAAAGCTAAATAATTATTTTTTAACAAAAGTAACTCTTCTAATATACGGCGCCTCTCTGCTAGGGCTAACGATTTCAAACAATTCTAGCGCCGTTTTAATAAATATTATCCTATATATAGTAAGCTCAAACTTACTGTGGATTAATATGGATATATTAGTTGAAAGTTTTTCCGCCAACAACATAACCGGGAAAATAAGAGCTCTTTATTTTACATTCATGAACCTCGGTTGGATATTTTCACCGCTTTTATCATCATATTTAATATCTCTCGGGGGATATTCTTTGACTTTTTTCGCGGCCGCGATATTAATTGTCCCAGTTTTTTTCATATTTTTAAACCAAGGAAAAAATTTGCAAGATAAAATTAAATATTCTAAAGAAAAATTCAGCGTCGTTGCTAAAAAAATGTGGAACAATAAAAACCTACGAGGAATATTTTTTATATCATTGCTCCTTAGCTTATTTTTCAGTTCGGCGGTCGTTTATATCCCGATTTACCTTCATGAGAACCTGGGAATGAGCTGGAGCGTTCTAGGTCCGATATTTTCTTTAATGCTTATTCCTTTTATTGTATTAGAAATACCGGCCGGAATTATTGCCGATAAATACATCGGAGAAAAAGAATTATTATTTGCCGGATTTGCTGTTATAACCGTTTCCCTTTTCTTATTCTATTATATTGAAACTCCAACCGTCTGGATTTGGGCCGCAGTCTTATTCGCCAGTCGTATTGGCGCCGCTCTAGTAGAAGCAATGCGCGAAGCATACTTCTTTAAAATTATTGACGTTAAAGATGTTGACCACATTAATATATTTAGAATGACCGGCCCTCTCGGCTATATTTTAGGGGCCGGTATAGCCATTATAACGACAATTTTCTTGCCCCTAGAATATCTATTCCTTATTTTAACCATAATAATGTTATCCTCATTTCTATTTGTTTTTTCCATAAAAGACACTAAATAATCGTCTAAATTGACTTTTAAGCATTAATTTTATAGAATAGTTAATAATCAGAATATATAAGCGGGTATCGTATAATGGTTTTTTATATCAGCCTTCCAAGCTGAGGATAGGGGTTCGATTCCCCTTACCCGCTCCAAACAAAAACAGTTCCTCGGGGAACTGTTTTTTGTATATAATAAAATAATAACTCAATCTATTTCTCTTTATTAATCAAAAAGCTTATCAAAATAATTAAAAAAACAAAATGTAAAAAAAAGTCGGTCGGTGTTAAGTTAAAAACAAATAATTCACCGGCCTTAAAAAATAAATTTAAACCGTCTAGATAAACTGCGTTCACTAATGCACCAATCAAAAAAATAATAAAAATTATTGATACAATTTTTAAGTACTTATTAAAAATAAGCAGGAAACCGCCAGCAATTTCTAAAATAATCAAGGGCCAAGAAAAAATAACCGGTATATTTAAAAGTTCAAGTTCTTGAAAGGCGGCGCCACTATTAAAAACTCTAAAAAAACCGGCCGTTAAAAAAACAAAGCCAATCAGGATTCTTAGCAAGTCTGATTGAGTTAAAATAATTTTTTTATTTTTTAAATTTTCCAAAGTCATATTCTACTATTTTTTTCTTTATTTTTATGTTTAATAAAGTAAATAAACCCATTTTAAGCCATTTAAACAAAGTCTTAAATGCACCATCATTTTCCATCCGTCTAGAAGAGTATAATAATTTAATTGACCTAATCATCCGGAATTTCCCAATTTTTGCCGAACGAGAGCAATAATCATAATCTTCAGCTAACAAAATTTCCGTATCAAAACCATTTATTTTTTTATTTATTTCATTTCTTACTATTATCCCAGCGCCGATTCCGATTGGCGATATTAATTGCCTAAACAAAGCCAAGCTATTAACCACTAAAGCAAAGAAAGAATATAAAAAACAATTGGGATTGAACTGAACGTAAAAAGCGGCAACATCTAACTTTTTTTCGTTAAACTCGGATATAGCTAATGATAAAAAATTTTCCTGCAAAACCGTGTCGGCGTCTAAAAACAAGATTAAATCACCATGAGCAATATTGGCACCACCATTTCTTTGCCAGGAAGGATGATGATGTATATTATCAACAATAAAAATACATCCCGTCTCTTTAGCTATGGCCGGAGTTTTATCAGAAGATCCACCATCGGAAACAATTATTTCATAATCTAAATAATCCTGTTTCTTAATAGAATTAATCAGTCGCGGCAAATACACCTCTTCGTTCAATGTTGGAATTACAATTGAGATCATATTAATTAAAAATAGTTTTAGCTAATTGCCAATAACTATCATCACCATTCTTAGCTTTAAAATACCACCATTCTACGCCCCATAAATAAGCCTTATCAAAATTAATATTTATAGCATATTGTAAATTTGCTTTAAATTGTTTTAAATTAAAAGATTTATCCGCTTCTTTTTCAGACAAATACATCATGCTTCCCTCCGGAACCCACGGTTCAGCTTGTAATTCAACAATAATTCTATTTCCTGATTTTATGCCGGCCATATACGCTTTAAGGCCATAAAACCAAGCTGGAATCGGATAACGAACATAACCACTAAAATTACCCCAAACTACTCTATAAACCGTTGTGCCAAATATATCCGCCAATTTGCCCTCTTTTCGCCAAAAGCTCAGCTCTCCGGGAGCAGAGATTATAATCTTTCTATTATCTAATTTTTTAACTAGAGCTAATTCGCTCTTAAAAAAATTTTCATCACTAGGCGGACAGACACCAAAAGCATCAAAGAATGGCTCATTCTCTAGTTGCCAATCAACAACGGCCGGATTATCTTTATAATGATTTACAACTTGTTCAATCATTTTAAGCGCACTAGATTGTGTGACGCTTAAATTTTTCCCATTAATCCATCCCGGGGCGTGGCACTCCGGCCAACGAGGCAAGCGCCAACCAATATTTACAATAAAATGTACATTATTTTTTGCCCCCTCATTAATTAAATAGTCGTAGTCGGAAAAATCATATACACCCTCTTTTATTTCAATTTCGTCCCAATAAATGGGCAAACGAATCTCTTTAACCTTAAGATCACTTAGAATTGCTCCGTAAACCTCTTTCCAGTCTAGACCCATCTCGGTACAAAACTTTTTTGAATAAGTAACACCAAAATAGTTCGGTTTATATTTTAAATCTTCCTTAAGAGGATAATTACTCGCAAATTTTGTAAAATAAACAAATAAAAATACAACAAGAACGATAAAAAAAGAGAATAATAAAAGTCTTCGCTTCATACTTAAATAGTTAAAAAATAAATTCCAACGCCGACCACTATAATTGCTAAGCCTTTCTGGACAACAATACGCCAAGAAAAAGTTTCCTTTAATAATTTAGGCGACATAATTGCTAGAACGGTACTTATCAAAAGTAGAAAAGCATACTGAAACCCCTGAAGGGCATTAACTAAGGTAACCGATCCTAAAAATATCGCATAATTTTGCAACATAAAACCGGCCGATCCGAATCCCTGGTTAACAAAAACTAATATTTTATTTTTATTAGGGTTCTTTTTTCCTATCGCCGCCATAACTTTTTTTCTATCTTTCTTTGATATTAAAAATAGAAAAACAAAAATAGCCGCGCCCAAACGGGACCAAATAAAAGCGCTTAAAAATGGCTGGAAGCTATAAGTGTATTTTGAAATTATAAAATACAAAGAATAGGACAGGGCGGATATAAGAGCAAATAATAAAGCATGAGAAAAACTCTTTTGTTCTATTTTTACTTTTTTTAATATTCTAGTTAAGTAAGTTCTTGATTGAGGCAATAGGGCGATTATTAGAACGCCAACTAAAATAGTAGCTACTCCTATCAACTGATTATTGGTAAAATGTTCCTTAAAGAATAATATTGAAAATAATAATGAAAAAACAGGAGTCATGCCGCCAATAAAAACCAAAACTCTTGACGCTTCGCCGCGTCGCAATGATTCATATAAAAAATAAAGAGCAATTGAAAAAATAAATCCAACCGTAATGTCTAGCAGAAATGGTAAAAAACCGGGCCACTTTAAAAACCAAGGCGCCGCCACAAAAACTACTAAACCCATTAAACAAATTAAAAAGGTATATGCTTTACTACTTGGTAAAACATTGTCAATTAAAAACTTGTCCATTAAATTAGCAATTGCTAACAACGAATAAGCAAGTAATGCAACAAGAATCCAGGACATAATTTAAATATTAAAACTATTTTATAATATTAGAGATATTATAAGTACCCATTTGCTCAGCATTTAAAAACCCATCAACAGCGGCTCGTGCTAAACGACCAGAATCTAATAAATCCGGCAGCCATTCATTAACATATTCCGGATCCAAGCTATCAATCCCCGCTCCAACCCCGATTAACCATTCATTATTAGCATCTTCTTGGCTACCAACCGGAGTAGAAATAATAATCGGTAAACCGAGTGCGCAATAAAAAGATAATTCCGATGGCTTAGTCCATAAAATATCGGTATTTCGCAAACACTGATTAAACATTCTAAAGTAATCAACTTTCTCTGAGGCAAAAATAATTTTAATTCCCTTCTCACCGCTTAAATTCAGCTCTTTAATTGCAGACGTAAAATAGTCTCTAACATCTTCTCTGTTACCAGCTACTAAATTAAGTTTAATTTTTTTATCTTTTATAAATGAAATTAATTTATTTAAAATTAAAATACCAATTTCTTTTTGAGCGCCGGCGCCGCCAACCGCAAAAGTAATTTCAATCGGATTATCATCTTCTTTTTGATTTTTTATCTCAATATTTTTAATCAAAGACTGATATTTTTCTTGATAGACACCCTTCGGGTCAAGTTTAGAAATACGATTAGTTAAATCAGTTAAAATAATTTCTTTATTAGCGCCGATATTTTCAGTCGGCAAGGGGAAACCGGAGATAAAAATATTTTTTTCTTTTACGCCATACATTAATAGTTTTTTCTTAACGCTTTCGCTTGGTACTAAAAATTTTATACGGCTATGCTTCGGGTCAATTGG
>CAIVBF010000066.1 GCA_903904095.1 uncultured bacterium
ACTATTTGTTCCGCTGGCCGCACTCTCATTACAACTAACTTATATCCTGAATATAATTATGGTGATTATCTGAAGATAAGTGGTCTTTTAAAAGCCCCCGAGCCTTTTAATGGTTTTGACTATGATTCTTATTTGGCGCGTTATGATATATATTCTTTAATGTATTATCCGAAAATTTCGCGAGCCAGCAGCACGCTGAATATTACACAGAAAATATATCTATATTTATTAAAGGGGAAGTGGTATTTAAAATCGGTTATAGATTCTAATTTGAATGAGCCGGAAGCCGGTCTGGCCAACGCCTTGCTTCTGGGTTATCGCCGGACCGTATCAAATGATGACTTAAAAATATTTTCGCGAGTGGGTCTTAGCCACATGATTGCTATTTCTGGTTCGCATATAACTATTTTAAGCGCGATGCTTATTAATTTTCTATTGGCGCTAGGAATAAGAAGAAAGCAATCCTTTTATCTAATTATTTTATTTTTAATTTTTTACCCCTTTATTACTGGTTTATCGGCGTCGGCGGTCCGCTCGGCGATTATGGGTGGATTGGCTTTTTTAGCTATTTACTATAAAAGAAACGCCAAGCTTATTAATGCCTTAGTATTTTCCGGGGCGATAATGCTTTTGATAAATCCGCAGATTTTAAGAGCGGATGTCGGCTTTCAGCTTTCTTTTTTAGCTCTTTTGGGAATTATTTATTTGTATCCGATTGGAGAAAAGATAAGTAATTCTTTATTGGAAAAAATAAATTTAAGAAAGGGAACTGAAAAAATAGTTAAGAATGTTTTTGATATAGTTAATCTAACCCTTGTTTCGCAGATTATTACTTTACCTATTTTATTGATTAATTTTAAACAGCTGTCTTTAATTTCGCCGCTCGCTAATATTCTAGTTCTATGGACTTTTGCACCGCTTCTAGCCTTATTAATAATCAGTCTTTTTATAACGCCGCTCTTATCTTTTATCGGCCCTTGGATTTTCTTGCCCTCTTATCTTCTTTTGAGATATATTTTTATCCTCTCTAAATTATTAGCCGCGCCAAGCTTGGCGGCAATAAGCATAAATAGTTTTAATTGGTTTTGGGGAACTATTTATTATTTAATTTTAATAATTATCACTTCTGTTTTTAATAGGAGAATAAAAGATTAAACTAATTCACGACAATATTTAGATTCATTACCGTTATATACACAAACTAAAAAACACTCTTTTTAAGAGTGCTTTTTAGTATTTTAAAAAGAGATAAATTATTTTTTAACAATTTTCTTTTTAGCTTTAGGTTTTCTAACCTTTGGTTTAACTACCTTCTCAACAAATGGTGTATCTGCTGTTCTTTTAGTTTTTATTCTTTTTGGTTTAGCCATCGTTCTTAAGCATGAAGTACAGATTTTAGCCTTGATGCCATCGATAACTTTAGATTGTAAATTAATTCCTTGTCTTTGCAAAGTTTTAATTTTTGAGTGCGAACGACTTGCTCCTTTCGTAGCTGATCTACCGCATAAATCACATTTTTTTGACATATTTTTGTCTATTTATTCTTTTTCTTATTTTAATGTTCTTAGTTTAACAGCATTTTCAAAAATAATCAAGGTATGATAGAATATAAGCTACTGGAATCTAATTTATCAAAAAATACCTAAAATATGCTTATTGTTTTTCAAATTATCGTTTTAGTTTTCTCGGCCATTATCCATGAATATATGCATGGCTTCGCCGCTCTGCAATTAGGGGACAATACCGCTAAAAACGCCGGCCGCTTGACTCTTAACCCTTTGGCTCATCTGGATTGGTTCGGGTCATTCTTTTTGCCGCTAATTATGATTATATCGGGCGTCGGATTCGTCTTCGGCTGGGCTAAACCAGTTCCCTATAATCCGAATAATTTGAGAGATAAAAAATACGGCGACGCTAAAGTTGCCCTAGCTGGGCCATTGGGCAATCTAATAATAGCGATATTCTTCGGTTTATGTCTAAGATTTTTGCCTTTTTATAATATGACCTTTACCGGTTTATTATCGGTCATTGTTGGAATTAATTTAGCCCTAATGGTCTTTAATCTGGTTCCGATTCCGCCGCTGGATGGCTCAAAGATTTTGGCCGCTTTTTTACCGGCCGAGATGCGGGAAAAATATCTTAATTCCGAGAGAATGGGGATGATTCTGATTATTCTTTTTGTTATGCTGGGCGGAGGATTGTTGATGCCGATAATCAATTTCTTATATAAAGTTATTATTGGGGTTTAGCAATTAATACCCTTGACTTCTTTATTATATTTTGTTAAATTAAATTGGTAATAAAAATTATTAAAAAAATACATCCTGAATACTCAGGGTTGTTTTATTTTAAAAATACGTAATTCATAATTAGTAAATGAAATTATGCCAACAATTAATCAATTAGTAAAACAGGGAAGAAAGAAAATCGGCGCTCGTCGTAATTCTTTAGCCTTACATACCAGCCTTGATTCTTTGCATCGTAAAAAGAAAGATACGGCTAAAGGAGCTCCTTTTAAACAGGGGGTTTGTTTAAAGGTTACAACAACTACTCCAAAGAAACCAAACTCCGCTTTAAGAAAGATTGCGCGTGTTCGTTTATCTAATGGAATGGAAGTAACTGCTTATATTCCGGGTATGGGCCATAATTTACAGGAGCACTCTATCGTTTTAGTAAAGGGCGGTAAGACAAAAGATTTACCAGGTGTTAGATATAAAATTGTTCGCGGTGTATTTGATGCATCCGGTGTAGAAGCAAGACGTCAGGGCCGAAGTTGCTATGGCGCTAAAAAACCTAAAGCAAAATAATTAATTAAAAAAATATGAGAGGTAAACCAGCTCCAAAAAGAGATATTGAAGGCGATGCAAAATACAACGATAAAAATATCGCTAAATTTATAAACTACGTAATGGAACGAGGAAAGAAAAGCGTTGCGGAAAAAATTGTTTATAATGCTTTTAATATTCTTAAAGAAAAAACTAAACAAGATCCTAGACATATTTTCAATAAAGCGATTAAGAAAGTTTCCCCGCTTGTTGAAGTAAGAGGAAAGCGCGTTGGTGGTGCTAACTACCAAGTTCCTTTTCAGGTTCGCGGTGAACGAAGATATTTCTTAGGTTGCAATTGGATCATTAAAGCTGCAAATGATCGTAAGGGAAGAGCAACTGCTGAAAAATTAGCTACTGAAATTCTTGATGCTTCTAACGGTGAAGGAACGGCAGTTAAGAAGAGAGAGGCGGTTCATAAGATGGCTGAGGCCAACAAAGCCTTCGCTCATTTTTCCCGATAAATCTATTTTTGAAGAATTTCTTCGTCAAAGGCTCCAGTGCTCGTTCGCCGTATGTCGTATACGGCTCACTTCACGCTTCGCCTTTTCCTTGAACTTCTCTCAAAAATAAATTTATCCGTATTTACGAAAGACTAAAATCATCTCACGTTCAAACTTCTTATTTATAGGAAGTTTTAACAATTAAAAATACAATTTCAATAAATTAATATCATTTTATAACATATGTCACGTGACTACGCATTAGAAAACATTAGAAATATTGGAATCATGGCTCACATTGACGCCGGCAAAACAACTTTTACCGAGCGTGTTTTGTTTTATACTGGGAAAAAGCATAAAATTGGTGAAGTTCATGAAGGTGCTGCCGAAATGGATTGGATGGAACAAGAAAAAGAAAGAGGTATCACAATTACTTCTGCCGCGACTACTTGTTTTTGGAAGCACAATAAAATCAATATTATTGATACTCCTGGGCACGTTGACTTTACCGTTGAAGTAGAGCGCTCTTTGCGCGTTTTAGACGGAGCTATCGCTGTTTTTGATGGTCAGGCTGGCGTTGAACCACAATCCGAAACTGTTTGGCGTCAAGCTGATAAATATAACGTCCCTCGTCTTTGTTTCGTTAATAAGATGGATAAAATGGGAGCGGATTTTTATATGAGTCTTGATTCAATCAAAACTCGTTTAAACCAAAAAGCGGTTGCTATTCAATTACCGATTGGTGCGGAAAATGACTTATCCGGTGTTATTGATCTATTAACTAAAAAAGCTTATAAATTTTCTGGAAATTTTGGTGTAAATATTGACGAGATTGCTATTCCTGAAGATATGAAGGAGAAGGTTGATAAATTTCATAATGAATTAGTAGAAAAAGCGGTTGAATGTGACGAGGTTGTCATGGAAAAATATTTAGCCGGCCAAGAAGTTAATGAAGCTGAATTAAAAGTGGCTATCAGAAAAGGGGTTATCGCTAACGCAATTTATCCTGTTTTATGCGGAACCGCTTTACAGAATATCGGCGTTCAATTAGCTCTTGATGCGGTTAATGATTATTTACCATCTCCTTTAGATGTTCCTCAAGTTGATGCTAGCGATGTTAATGATTTAGATAAAAAAATTGCAGTTACCGCCGATGATAATAAACCTTTCATTGGTTTAGCTTTTAAAATCGCCACCGATCCTTTTGTTGGAAAACTTTGCTTTGTTCGCGTTTATCAGGGAGTATTAGCTGCCGGTTCTTATATTATTAATTCTTCAACCGGCAATAAAGAAAGAATTAGTCGTTTAGTTCGGATGCACGCTAACCACCGTGAAGAAGTTAAGGAAGTTTGTGCTGGCGATATTGCTGCTGTTATTGGTTTAAAGAATACAACCACTGGTAATACTTTATGTGCGGAAGATGCCCCTGTTTTACTTGAATCAATTGTCTTCCCAGAACCGGTTATTAAAATTGCCGTTGAGCCTAAGACTAAGGCTGACCAAGAAAAGATGGGTGTTGCTTTAGCTCGTTTAGCCGAAGAAGACCCGACTTTTAGAGTAGCGACCGATGAAGAAACAAGTCAGACTTTGATTTCCGGTATGGGTGAATTACACCTTGAAATTATTGTTGATCGTATGAGACGTGAATTCGGTGTTGAAGCCAATGTCGGCAAACCACAAGTTTCTTATCGTGAAACAATTACGAAAATTGCTGAAGCAGAACATAAATATGCTAAACAGTCCGGTGGACGTGGTCAATATGGTCATTGCGCTCTTCGTGTTGAACCGCAAGAAACCGGTAAGGGCTATGAATTTGCTGATGAAGTTAAGGGTGGTGTTATTCCACGTGAATATATTCCAGCGATTGAAAAGGGTGTTAAGGAAGCGATGAATAGCGGTGTTGTGGCTGGATACCCAATGGTTGACGTTAAAACGGCTGTTTTCTATGGTTCTTATCATGAAGTTGACTCTTCAGAAATTGCCTTTAAATTAGCGGCTATTTTTGCCTTTAAAGAGGCTTGTCAGAAAGCGGGTCCGGTTTTACTTGAACCGATGATGAAAGTTGAAGTTACTACGCCGGAAGAATATATGGGTAATATTATTGGTGATTTAAGCAGTAAACGTGGTCAAATTGAAGAAATGTCTGATCGTGCTAATATTAAAGTTGTTAAAGCAAAAGTTCCACTAGCGGAAATGTTTGGCTACTCAACCGGATTAAGATCAATGAGCCAAGGCCGCGCTAATTATACGATGGAATTTTCTAATTATGCGGAAGTGCCAAAGAGTGTTTTAGAAACTATTAAAGAGAAAAATGGGAAATAATTAATTTTAATTGTATGTTTGGAGATCAATTAAAAAAGATTCTACAATTAATTAAGGCAACTGGGGACAGAGTAATTGTTTACGATCCGAGCGCTCCAGATGATTCTTATGTAATTTTAGATTTTAATCGTTATTCAGACATGATAAATTCAGGGATTCCCAAGAAAGCGGTTGAAGTAATTGCCAAGGAACCGATCAGGGAAATAGCCAAAGAACCGGCAAAACCTGCGCCGAAAGATCTTCCGACCGAGGTATTAGAAGAATTATCAATTAGTGAGAAGAAAAGTTTAAATATAAAGGAAGAATTAATTAAAGATTTCGTTAAAGATTCGGTAAAATCAGAAAATTTGACAGAGGATGATTTAACTGATAAAATTAATCGCGAAATCTCAATGTGGAAAAATCGAGATGATGTTGTGTATCTTGATGAAGAAGACAAGCCTAAAAAGGCTTGGCAAATCCCTTCGCAAGTGAAAAACAACGCTCAAGTTATAGAGTAATTAGTAAATATTTAATAAATAATAAATTTAATTAAGTTCGGCTGGTTTCCTTTAATAGGGAAGAAACCCCGTTTCAGACGGGGGCCGTACAACAAAAACATGGCAACAGAAAAGTTTGAAAGAACAAAGCCCCATGTTAACGTCGGTACTATCGGCCACGTTGATCATGGAAAAACTACCTTAACCGCCGCGATGTTAGCTGTTTTCGCCTCAAAAGGGATGAAAGCTTCTCACAAAGGCGTTGGTGAAATTGATGCTGCTCCTGAAGAGCGCGAACGTGGTATTACTATCGCTACTGCCCACGTTGAATATGAATCAGAAAAAAGACATTATGCACACGTTGATTGTCCTGGTCACGCTGATTATGTTAAGAACATGATCACTGGTGCCGCTCAAATGGATGGTGCTATTTTAGTTGTTGCTGCTACTGACGGCCCTATGCCTCAGACAAGAGAACACATCTTATTAGCTCGCCAAGTTGGTGTTCCTAATATCATTGTTTTCTTAAACAAATGCGATATGGTTGAAGACAAGGAATTAATTGACCTTGTTGAAGAAGAAATTCGTGATTTATTAAAGAAATATGAATTCCCTGGAGATACAACTCCAATTATCAGAGGATCTGCTTTAAAGGCTTTAGAGAACCCAACCGGTCCTGACAATGAACCGATCATGAAGTTAATGGAAGCATTAGACAACTACTTCCCAGAGCCAACTCGTGATGTTGATCACCCTTTCTTAATGCCTATTGAAGATATCTTCTCAATTGAAGGCCGTGGAACTGTTGTTACTGGCCGTATTGAAAGAGGCGTTATCAAAGTTGGTGACGAAGTTGAAATCGTCGGTTTAATGGATACTAAGAAAACTACCGTTACTGGTATTGAAATGTTTAACAAATCATTAGATCAAGGACAGGCTGGAGATAATGCTGGTATCTTAATCCGTGGTACAAAGAAGAATGAAGTAGAACGTGGACAGGTTTTATGTAAACCAGGTTCAATTACTCCTCATACTGAATTTGCCGCTGAAGTTTACGTTTTATCAAAAGATGAAGGTGGACGTCACAAACCATTTTTTAATGGTTATAAGCCACAATTCTACTTCAAGACTACTGATGTAACTGGCGACATTACTTTGCCTGCTGGTACTGAAATGGTTATGCCTGGAGATACTGTTAACTTAAATATTAAGTTAATCTCTCCTATCGCTCTTGAAGATAAACAGAAGTTTACTATCCGTGAAGGCGGTCGTACCGTTGGAGCTGGCGTAGTTACTAATATTACCAAGTAATCACTTAGACTCGCTCTTTTAAAAAAGGGCGAGTTTGTAGTGTTTATTATAAACATTAATTTTTTATTAAAAACTAAATTATGTCAGAGAATAAAAAAGAAGAAAAAGACTTTAAACAAAGAATCAGAATTAAGATCAAGGCTTTTGATCACAAAATTATTGATCAGTCCACAAAAACCATCATTGAAACTATTGAACGTTCTGATGCTAATTTTTTTGGTCCAATTCCTTTACCGATTGAGAAAAGGAAGTATACGGTTAATAGTTCAACTTTTGTTCACAAGGACGCTCGTCAACAATACGAAATGAGAATACATAAGCGTATGATTGATATTATTGATCCGACCGCTAAAACTATTGAAGATTTAACGAATTTAAATCTACCAGCAGGGGTTGACGTTGAAATAAAAATGTAGTAATATAAATAAGTAATATTTATTTAGCTTATAGAGGGAGAAAATAACTCTTGAACAAGAAAGTGTTTGCCCCAAAGTTAGCTAAAATTAGGAGGTAAACCGGTTTTAAAAAATTATAACAATAGAAAGTAATAATAATTCTTTATTGTTTTGTTTTTTGGCAACTGGTTTCTAAGCCAGTTTTTGTTTTTTTAAGGAAGAAAATTATATGAAATTTATAAGCGGAAAAAAATTACAAATGACTCAAATTTGGGTTGACGATAAGGTCCTTGGTGTAACAGCCGTTGCCGCCGGTCCTTGTGTTATTACTCAGATTAAGAATGCTAAACGCGATGGCTATGAAGCTTTGCAATTAGCTTACGGAACTCGTAAAGAGAAAAATATTAATAAACCGCAATTAGGTCAATTTAAAGAAGCTGGCGTTAAACCGACTCATGTTAGAGAATTTAGATTAAAAGAAGCATCTGATTTAAAGATTGGCGATACTGTTACTGTCGGTACCTTTGCCGTTGGGGACGTTATTAATGTTACCGGTACTTCTAAGGGTAAGGGTTTTGCCGGTGTTGTTAAACGTCATCATTTTCATGGTTTTAGAAAAACTCATGGTAATAAAGATCAAGAAAGAATGCCTGGGTCTATCGGTCCAAAAGGTCCGGCTCATGTTTTTAAAGGAACAAGAATGGGCGGTCGTATGGGCGGAGAAAGAGTTACTACTACAAATTTAGAGATTGCTTCAATTGATGAAGAAAACAATATTTTATTTATTAAAGGAGCTGTACCGGGAGCGATTAATGGCTTTGTAACAATAAGCGGTAATGGCGAATTAAAAGTAAATTTAAAAAAAGAAGTTAAGGCTGAAGTTGTTGAAGAAAAAGTAGCTGATATTGCTGCTAGTGAAGAAGCGGCTGTGACCGAAGTTGTAAAAGAAACCGCCGAAGCAATTAACGAAGAAGTAAAAGAAGAAACTAAAGAAGAGGCTAAATAATTAGCTAAAGATTTTAAAATAAAAGATATGTCATTAAAGATAAAAGTCTACAATAAATCCGCCGAGCTTGTTAAAGAAATTGACTTAGCGGCAAAAGTTTTTGCTGTTAAGGCCAATAGCGAGTTACTGCACCAGGCAATGATTGCTCAGCGCGCTAATGAACGTCAAGTTTTAGCTCATACGAAAGATAGAAGTGAAGTTTCTGGCGGCGGTAAAAAACCTTGGAAACAAAAGGGAACTGGTCGCGCTAGATCCGGTTCAAGCCGTTCTCCTATCTGGATTGGCGGTGGCGTTACTTTTGGTCCAACTAAAGATCGTAATTTCAAACAGAAGATAAATCAGAAAATGAAACAGAAGGCTATCTTTATGGCTTTATCCGATAAAGTTAATTCCCAGGTCTTTGTTGTTTTAGATAGCTTACAATTTACCGAATACAAGACTAAAGATTTTAATAAGTTATTAGATAATTTAGAGAAAAAAGTTTTAAATACTGACAGACGCGATATTTTAATTATTAATGAAGCGAAGGAAGAAAAAGTAAAATTCTC
>CAIVBF010000067.1 GCA_903904095.1 uncultured bacterium
CTCAGCGTCAAGAAACTACCGTTGATAGTAATTCTAAGCCGTCTTATATTCAAAAACTAGATTTAGATTTTAAAAAAGTTAATAATGAATGGTTAGTTGACAGAGCGTACTGGGAAAAATAAAATTCCGGCCATTTATTTAATTATTCGGATATGGCTAATAATTTAAAAACAATTTATAGTTGCTCAAACTGCGACGCCCAATTTCCAAAATGGAGTGGGCGTTGTTTAGAGTGCGGTTCCTGGGGAACTTTAAACGAGCAACTGCAAGATAATAAAGAAGAGAGAAAAGAAGCAATTAAAAAAATCGGCGGAGCGACAATTATTGATTTAAATGAAATTAAGGCGACGTCTTTAACTAGATTTAAAACCGATATTTCGGAAATAGATAGAGTTCTGGGCGGCGGAGTCGTCCCTGGTTCGCTTATATTATTGAGCGGGGAACCGGGAATCGGCAAATCAACTTTAGTCGCGCAGATTGCGACCGCTATCAAAGGGGAAACGCTTTATGTTAGCGGGGAAGAATCGGCCGCTCAGGTTAAAGATAGATTAATGCGTTTAAACTGCCGTCTTGATAATTTAAAATTTATCAGCGAGACGAATGTTGAGAAAATATTTTCCAGCGCTTTAAAAGTTAAACCGAGCTTATTGATTGTTGATTCAATTCAAACGGTTTATTCAAGTTTAATTCCTTCGGAGGCCGGCGGTATTTCGCAAATTCGGGCAGCAGCGATTAAATTTTTAGAGCTTGCTAAGGAAAATGATATCGCGGTAATTCTAATTGGGCATATTACAAAAGATGGTGCAGTTGCCGGACCAAAATCTTTAGAGCATATTGTTGATACGGTTTTATATTTAGAAAACGAAAATAATAATAATTATTGCTTGCTTCGGGCGACGAAAAATCGCTTCGGTTCGGTTAATGAGTTAGGTGTATTAGAGATGACTAGTTCGGGATTTCAGGAAGTTAAAAATCCGAGTTTAATTTTTATTGAAAGCGGCAACACTGAAGTTTCCGGTTCGGTTATCGGCTGTGTTATTGAAGGGAGTCGATCTTTTCTTGTTGATTTACAGGCCTTAGTTTCAAAAACAGTCTTCGGCTATCCGCAAAGAAAGACAAGCGGTTTTGATTTAAATCGTTTAAGCGTTTTAAGCGCTGTTCTTTCAAAGCGGACAAAAATTAATTTAACAACGCAGGATATTATTTTAAATATTGTCGGTGGTTTAAAAATCAGTGATCCGGCCCTAGACTTAGCGGCAGTCGCGGCGATTATTTCTTCAAATTTTGATAAGAATTTTTCTAGAGAAACCTTAGTCCTCGGGGAAGTCGGGCTTGGCGGAGAGATCAGAAATGTTTCGCGCTTAGAAATGCGCTTAAAGGAGGCGGAACGTTTAGGATTTAAAAGCGCGATCATTCCCGATGTTGATGTTAAGGCGGGCAAATTAAAATTAATTAAGATTAAAAATTTAGGAGATTTGATTGGACTTATAAAATAAGAAAGACTTAGGAATAAAGATAGAAAGCATTAAATAAAAAACGAAGGTCAGCTTTATGGGCTGACCTTTTGATTTTGTGTTTTGGCTGTTGTCCTTCTAAGCAACGGCCGCTTCTTTTAATAAGTTTAGTGGCGTTTTGAGAACGCCTTTTTTTTGATCTTTGTCCCGGGCTTGCTCGGGGGTGCACTTGAAGCAGGTAGCAAAAGTATTCCTTGCCATTTCAATACTGGCGTAATGCAATTCCCAAATTGAGATAGATTGTCTGGGAATGTTTGTTTCTGTGCCCACGATTTCTACTACGTGTCCTTTGACTGGGTGATTAAAGCCACCCGCAACAACTACTTCACTTGTGCCAAAATAGGCTGTCAACAAACCACTTTCTTTCATGCTAAATTTTTTTAGAAGTTGATAAAAAAGAACGTCTTATTTATACATTATATAACTTTATTTAATATATGTCAATAGACATAATTTCCTAAAATTACCTTAAATTTCCGTATTTACTGGACTAATACGAAAATAATGGTTAAAATAGATTAATAATAAGAATAAATATATGCAAAATATTAACGAAAATTACGACCCGAAAATGATTGAAAAGAAATGGCAGGCACAATGGCTTACTGATGGTTTATATAAAGTTCCTAATGTAACTGATAAGGAGAAGTATTACGCTCTAGATATGTTTCCTTATATTTCCGGTTCCGGTATTCATGTCGGCCATCCTAAGGGCTATATCGCCACTGACGTTGTTTCTCGTTATAAAACTTTATGCGGATATTCAGTTTTGCACCCGATGGGCTGGGATGCTTTTGGCTTGCCGGCGGAAAATTATGCGATTAAGAATAAAATAAATCCGAGTGTTTTTGTTAATGAGCATGTTCAGAAATTTAAGAAGCAATTAGAATTATTCGGCTTTAATTATGACTGGGACAAGGAGATAAATACGATTGATCCGGATTATTATAAATGGACACAATGGATATTTTTAAAAATGTTTGAAAAGGGTTTGGCCTTTGAATCTGATGAACCGGTTAATTGGTGCCCAGGCTGTAAAACAGTTTTGGCTAATGAGGATTTAGAAAGCGGAAAATGCGAACGTTGCGGTTCGGAAGTTATTCAAAGAAAACTCCGTCAATGGGTTTTAAAAATGACTGACTACGCCGATCGGCTTCTTTATGATTTAGATTCGGAAAAATTAGACTGGGAAGAATTCATTATTGAACAGCAAAGAAACTGGATCGGCAGAAGCGAAGGAACGCAATTTAAATTTGCGCTAGAAAATAGCGAAGAGGTAATTGAAGTTTACACTACTCGTATTGATACGGTTTATGGGGTTACTTATGTTGTTATTGCGCCGGAACATAAATTAATTGAAAGTCTAAAAGACAAGATTGGAAATTATGATGAAGTTAATGATTATGTTATTAAGGCGCAGAATAAAACAGAATTAGAAAGAACGGACTTACAGAAAGATAAGAAGGGAATTGAATTAAAAAACATTAAAGCGGTTAATCCTTTCACTAAGGGAAAAGTACCCGTTTATGTCGCTGATTATGTTCTAGGTTTTTATGGCACCGGCGCGGTTATGGCTGTTCCGGCTCATGATGAAAGAGATTTTGAGTTTGCTAATAAATACAATTTAGAAATTAAACAGGTTATAAAAAGTCTTAAAGAAGAATCGGAAGGGAAGGCTGAAACAGATGATGGAGTTCTAATTAATTCCGGAGAATATAATGGTTTAAGTTCTGAAGAGGCCAGGCAGAAAATGACCGAGTATTTAACTAAGGAAAAGCTAGGTAAAAAGAAAGTTAATTATAAGATGCGCGACTGGGTCTTCTCCCGCCAGCGTTACTGGGGCGAACCGATTCCGATTATTCATTGTGAAAAATGCGGAACGGTCGGTGTTCCTGAGAGTGAATTACCTTTAAAGCTTCCGGAAGTAGAAAATTATGAGCCATCAGGAACAGGCGAGTCGCCACTCGCAACTATTCCGGAATGGGTTAATACTAAGTGTCCAAAATGCGGCGGACCGGCTAAGAGAGAAACAAATACTATGCCACAATGGGCCGGTTCAAGCTGGTATTATCTTAGATATATTGATCCAAAAAATGATCAGGAATTAGTAAATAAAGATTTAGAAAAAAAATGGATGCCGGTTGATCTTTATGTCGGCGGGGCAGAGCATGCCACGCGCCATTTATTATATGCGCGTTTTTGGCATAAATTTTTATATGATATCGGTGTTGTTTCAACCAAAGAACCTTTTAAGAGATTAGTCCATGTCGGTTTAATTTTAGCTTCCGACGGCAGAAAGATGAGTAAGCGCTGGGGAAATGTTGTTAACCCGGAAGAAGTTATCGGCGATTACGGAGCGGACGCTTTTCGCGTTTATGAAATGTTTATGGGCCCATTCTCGCAGAGCATTGCCTGGAATACTAAGGGCGTTGTCGGCTCACGTCGGTTCTTAGATAAGATATGGAAACTGCAATTTAAAGTTTCGGAGACCGGTAGTGGAAATAAAAAAATTGATCGCTTAGTCCATAAGACAATTAAAAAGGTAGCGGAAGATATTGATAATTTTAAATTTAATACGGCCATCAGTTCTTTAATGATTGTGGCTAA
>CAIVBF010000068.1 GCA_903904095.1 uncultured bacterium
AAATGGGCATTGCAAAAATATTAAGACATTTATTTATGAGCAAGCTTTAAGCCTTTTAATTTTCCTAGAACTTCTGAAGAAAAACTATGGGTTGAAGCGTCTTTTTCTGCCTGCTTAATTAAAGCATCTTTAATCAAATCTTTAATAAGCTGATCAATTGAGACCCCGCTCTTTTCCCAGAGATGATGATAGAGGGTTCCGGGGAGCGGATTAATTTCATTAGCAAAATATTCACCACTAACTTTATTATATAAAAAATCAAAACGAGCTATCCCGGAACAACCCAGCTTTTTAAAAATCTTTAGAGAAGTTGCTTGGATATTTTTAGTTATAGATTCATTGAGATTAGCCGGAATAATTATTTTCTTCTCCGCTTGTCCTAATTGAGCGCCGCCATCACTTAAATATTTATCTTCATAACTAAATAGATCCGAGCTAAAGGAAGATTCCTGAAGCAACGAGGCTTGTGGATTTTTATAACCGCGAACAGCGCAAGTAAGATCAACTAAATTCTCAACACTTTCTTCTACTAAAAGCTGATCATCGTAATGTAGGGCGACTTCGCAGGCCTGTTCTAATTCTGAAAAATTATTAACTTTAGTAATACCAATTGAAGAGCCTAGGTGTGGCGGTTTAACAAAGACCGGCCATTTTAAAGAATTTTTAATTTCTTCTAAAATACTATTTTTCCTCTCCTCCCAGTCACTGCGGCTATAGGACAGAAAATTAGTCGTCGGGATTTTTAATCCTTGATAAAAAATCTTAGTTAATATTTTATTCATCGCGATTCCAGACGAAGCGAGGTCACAACCGACATAGGGAATATTAAAAATATTAAACATCCCCTGAATAGAACCATCTTCGCCAAGATTTCCGTGAAAGGCCGGAAAGGCTAAGTCTATTTTTATTACCTCCTTAGTCAGGAACCCTTTCTTGTTAAAAACTAGACGGTTGACTGAAGAATCTAAATCCAAATTATAAGCGCCAAGATCATTTAATTTATTTTGATAGTTATCGGCACTAAAAAAGGACAGACTGCCTAACTTCTCATCAATAAAAAATCTTTCTTGCTTATCTAAATAAACTGGGATTACCTTATACTCCGGCATCTTTTTTAAGACTGAAATAATCAGTTCTCCGGTAATTATAGATATATCATGCTCCGGACTTTTGCCGCCGAAGAAAACGCCAATATTTTTTATGTCTTTCATATAATAAAATTATTTATAATTATCCGGCCAATCATTTTGAAAAATAATTGTGTCCCCCGCTTTTAAAACGGAGGCTAAATCTTTATGAGCCGACACGGCGTCAGAATATACTTTATAATTTAAGAAACCAATCTTATTAAACTCATCAATAATATAATCGGTTGCGCTATTTTTAATCAGAATAACTAAATCAATTTTTTGGCTAGCGTATAGGCGAGCGATTTCCCGGTGACGCTCTTCTTTTTTCTCTCCGAGTTCTACTAGGCCCGGAGTAATAACTAACTTTCTACCCGGAGCGCGATCTAGAACTTCTAGGCCGCTCATAAAACCGTCAAAATTTCCATTATAGCTATCGTCTATAACCATTAACTCGGAAGTAGAATTCCAAATCGGCTCTAATCTATTTTTTATAACAGGAGCTAAGGCTAGCGATACCGACGCCTTGTTTAAATCAGCTCCCAGTTCTTTTGCC
>CAIVBF010000069.1 GCA_903904095.1 uncultured bacterium
CCAGTCATGATTAATGTTGACGGTTTTATTTTAACTCACGCTTACGAAACAGTAATGATCCCCTCCCCTGCGGATATAAAAAAATATTTACCGACCTATAAACCGGCCAAGGGCGAATATTTAAATCCCTCTGAGCCGGTTACTCTAGGTGCCTTTTTTACTCCGACTCATTATATGGAAACTAGAGAAAATCTGCATAATGATCTAACTGAATCTTTGGCGGTAATTAAAAAAGAATACGAATTATTAAAAAAGATTTTAAAGTCCAACACTCCGAAAATAAAATCAGGCAAAGAAGAAAAATATCTGCCCTTGATTAATAATGGCTTAATAGAATATTACGGAATAAAAAATCCCGAAGTAATTTTAGTAGCAATGGGTTCAATGGTCGGTACAATTTTAGAAACAATTAAAAGCAATAAGGAATATAAAAATATCGGACTTCTAAAAATAAAATCTTATCGCCCTTTTCCGGAAGAAGAAGTCGCCAAAATAATTCGCAGCTCTAAAAATATCGCCGTTATTGAAAAGGCGGTAAGTCTGGGTCAAGCCGGTCCTTTATACAGTGATTTAAAAGCGGCAATAGGCGAAAATAAATTAAATATTTCAAATTTCATTGTCGGACTTGGCGGCCGCGATGTAACTTCTAAAATAATTAAAGAAATTATTAAAAAAGCTAAAAAGAAAAGTAAAAAATTAGAATTCATCGGTAAAATATAGGAAGACAAAAAAATTATATGAAAAAAATAATTGTTAGTTTCGCCTTATTTATTTCTTTGCTGCCTCTTGGTGTTTACGGAGCCGGTGTTTGTGAAATAAAATGTTGCGGCGCCTCCGAAAATTGCCAGAATCCCGATGCTTTTTGTAAAGAAAATAAATTCCCCGGCCTAAACGTAACAACCGATGATACTTACTCCCGTCCTCTTTCTAACTGCCTCCTTAGCGAAGCTGGTTCATGCAGCACCTACACGGAAACGCCTATCTGCTGTTGCATTGAAAAAAAATCAAATCCGACCGATTCGGTCCTCACTGTCAGCAGTGAAGTCACTTCTCTAAATTTTACTCCAGAAGTAAGCATACCTGGGTCGGTTTTTAATAATGGTACGGCCATCGCCGTCGGGACTCCGATTGAAAAGAATAACGGAACCATAAAAACAGTATCAATGGACAGTGATCTTTTAGGCAAATATATTCAAGCTCTTTATAATTACAGTCTCGCCATTGTTGCTATTTTAGCGGCAATAGTTTTAATGGGCGGTGGTTTGCTCTGGCTAACATCCGGCGGTGATAGCGGCCAAATAACAAAAGCGAAAGAAATGATTATTGGCAGTATTACCGGCCTGACTATCTTATTCTGCGCTTGGATAATTTTAAATACTGTTAACCCGGAATTATTAAAATTGAAACCAATCTCAACAATCGTTATAAATAAGATACAAATGGGATGTTGTGAAGAAAATGGCGTTGCCAGAATGACAATGGGCAGTAGTTGTAAGGGGAATTTTGATCAAACTAAAATATTAAATAGCTCGGGGCAGTGTGAATCAACGATTTGCTGTATTGATCAAGTTTCTATCTACGATGAAACAGCAAAAGACAAAAGCAGAGTTTATAATAATTGCTATGCGTCCACTAAATCAAATTGTCCTTTTTTGAACCATCAATATAACTGGAAATGTTCAGATATAGATAGATGCGTAGGATTAAATGGTGGCGTTGCCAACTGCGACAACGTAAAAGACGGGAGCAAACCCAATAATTCTCAATCGTTTAACAGCGACTCGCAATATTGTTACAATAACTTAATCTACCCCAGTCTTGGCCAATCCGGAGAACCTTGCGGAATAGAAGCATTCTCAAAGTGTGATGAGGATAAAGAACAGAACGGCAAAAGCTGTGTTGGTGGCAAGGACGGTAGAGGATGTTTTAAGGGCTTATATTGCTGTCAGTTTAAATCGGACGGCACAAGAATAAACAAAACTTAAATAAATTATTACTTATGCAAAATAATAAAACCAATAAATTTCTTTCGCCTGGTCATAATGCCTGCGCTGGTTGCGGTCAGTTAGTTGCTGCCCAAGCGGTGATGCGCGGGTTAACGCCCGATACAATTATCGCTAACGCAACTGGTTGTTTAGAGGTAACAACAACCGCTTACCCGCAAAGCGCCTGGGGCTTACCCTGGATTCATTCTTTATTTGAAAATGCTTCTTCGGTTGCCTCCGGTATCAGAGCGGCTCTAAATAAAAAGGGTGATTTTAAAACTAAAGTTGTTGTTCAAGGCGGCGATGGTGGAACTTATGATATTGGTTTCGGTTTAATTAGTGGGATGTGGGAAAGAGGCGAAAACATTTTATATATTTGTTACGATACGGAGGCCTACTCAAATACAGGAATTCAGGCCTCTGGAGCAACCCCTTACGGCGCCGACACAACTACGACTCCGGAAGGATTAAAGGCAATCGGTTCAACTCAAAGAAAAAAAGATTTATTAGCAATCGCCTTAGCGCATGGCTTAAATTATGTTGCTCAAAGTACCGCCGGATTTCCTGACGATATTACCAGAAAAGTAAAAAAAGCTTTGGAAATTAATGGCCCATCGTATATTCAGATTCTATCGCCTTGCATGCCGGGCTGGAAAGTAAAAAATGATGAAGCAGTAATGTTTGGAAAATTAGCTGTTAATACTGGACTTTATCCTTTACTAGAATACACGAATGGAGTATTAAGCGCCTCAAGTATTAATAGTAATTTTCAGGCTAAACCGGTTAGCGATTATTTAAAGTCTCAAGGGCGTTTTAAGCATCTTAAAGACGAAGATATTGAAACTATTCAGAATTTAGCCGATGAGAATATTAAAAAGTATAGAATTTAAAATATGAATAAATTAAAAGTGATTTTATTTTTTGGTTTATTGTCCCTACTATTTTCTCCGTTCATCGCTAAGGCTAGTTGCACTTGGCAGGCCGAATTAACTACTACAGATCCAGAGCTCGGCACTTCAAATACTACTGGGGGATGCTCATCTGATGAATTCCGTCCTAACGCTAGCAGCAAAGAGCAGTGTACGGGCAGCCAGCCTAGTGGAAGTTCTAGCGGCCTTATCAGTAGATATGTTTGTTGCTGTACCAATCCTGTCGCCGCGCCAGTTGATAAAAAACCAAAATTTGATATCCCTATTCCGGAGGTTACTATTCCAACTGTTAACTTAACAAAAGTTACTTGCTTACCAAATGATGCGGGTGAATACAGCTGTTCTATTCCCTGGATTGGCGAATACATTAATGGGATTTATCAATATGGAATAAATATTGTCGGCATTCTGGCAGCTATAATGTTGATGGCTGGTGGCTTACTATGGCTAATCTCCGGTGGCGATGCTTCAAAAATTACTCAAGCCAAAGATATAATTATTGGATCAATAACTGGAATGGTAATTTTAATGGCTTCTTATATAATTCTAACTCAGGTAAACCCGGAATTAGTAAAAATGAAATCAATAAACTTAGGCTATCTAACTAAAGATGTTACTCCCCCGCCGGAGAACACAGCCGAGTTTGCCGCTAAATGTAAATCAACTGATGAAGGAAATTGCGCCGTAGCGAATATGTCGGCCTTTGGCGCCAAGTCTTCTCAGGCATCAGCTATCTGTATGGCCGAGAGTGGCGGCAGAGCCGGTGTATTTAATGCACTAACAAAATGTACTGGCACCAATGAAGAATACGCCGTTTGGGGTTTATTCCAATTTAATTTATCAGCCAATAAATTTATAGACGGTAGTGGTAATACTTTAGATTGCCCAAAGGCATATAATGAAACTTGGACGAATAGTAAACCAACCTGTACGGTTATAAATAAAACTTTATACGACGCCTGCGTAGCGGCAGCTACTGATCCAAAGCTAAGTATATTAAATGCTCAAAAATTAGTAACAGCGTCTTCCGGGTGGGGTCCATGGGAAGCGAATAGTAAATGGTGTAAATTCTAAAATTTTAGACTTAACAAAAAAACGTATCAAACTTAAATGATACGTTTTTTTTATTTTATCTTATATATAAATATTAATATCC
>CAIVBF010000070.1 GCA_903904095.1 uncultured bacterium
GGCCGCACTAAACAAGCCGGCTACAACTAAAATAAGTAATCCGATCTTTAATTTATTATTTCGCATAATATATATAAATTTAATCATTTCTTCTTTAGGAAATTATACCACATTTTCTTATTTCTGTAAAATATATTATTTTGTAACGTGTTCAATTCTCTCCAAAGTTTCCGATTTGCCTAGTGCCCAGGCTATTTCAAATGGACCGGGGCTATTTTTTAAACCGCTCAAAGAAACGCGCAAAGGCCAAAGGTAATCCCCTGTTTTTTTATCATTTTCTTTAAGCCAGGCAAAAACAATTTTTTCTAAATTTTCTTTGGTCCAGTCCTCATCTTTTATTTTTATGAGTTCTAGGGCAATTTCTCTTAAATTATTTTTGGCATCTTTTATGCCTTGTGTTTTCCAGCATAATAATTCATGTTCGTAATTAGGCAAGGCAAATAAAAATTCAGTAAGTTCAACTACATCCGACAATTTTTTCATTCTATCCTGGGCTAAGCTAACGAATTTTTTCAAAGTTTCTTGATTAGCGACCGGCTTCCCCGCTTCTTCTAAATACGGTTTTGCTAATTCAACTATTTTATCTAAGGATTTCTGGCGCAGATAATGACCATTATAATAATCTAATTTTTCAACATCAAAAATAGCTGGGCTAACGCCTACTCCATCAATATTAAATTCTTTTTCTAAATCATTTAAGGATAAAATTTCTTGATCGTTCTTAGGGTGCCAGCCAAGAAGAGCGCAGAAATTAACAATCGCTTCCGGTAGATAGCCTTTATCGCGATAATTTTCCACAAAGACATCACCCTGTCGTTTACTTAATTTTCCCCCGGTTTTATTAAGTATTAATGGTAAGTGGATATATTTCGGCGGTGTCCAGCCAAACGCTTCATAAAGCAAAATATTTTTCGGAAATGATGATAGCCATTCATCGCCGCGAGTTACATGAGTTATTTCCATTAAATGATCATCAACTATATTAGCGAACTGATAGGTGGGAATACCGTTTGATTTTATTAAAACATGATCATCTAAATCACTAGCTTTAAATTTAATGTCGCCGCGTAATTCATCATGGACAATAATTTCTCCTTCCTCCGGTAATTTTTGACGGATAACAAATTTACGGCCAGCCGCTAATTTTTTCTTAATATCCTCCTCGCTTCTATTCCGGCAGTGTCTATCGTAGCGAGGCGCTTGCTTGTTCTCTTCCTGTTTAGTGCGCATTTCCGTTAATCTTTCTTCAGTGCAAAAGCAGCGATAAGCTAAATTATCTTCTAATAATTTTTCAATATATTTATTATAGATAGCTATTCTTTCGCTTTGAATATATGGCCCATAATTACCGGTTGTATGCGGTCCTTCGTCAAACTTTATACCAATCCAGCTCAGGATATCAATTAATTTATTAAGAGACCCTTCAACTTCTCTTTTCTGATCAGTATCCTCAAGGCGTAAAATAAATTTACCGCCCATATTTTTAGTCAGAAGATAACCGAATAAGGCCGTTCTTAAATTACCGAGATGCAGAAAACCAGTCGGCGATGGTGCAAATCTTAAACGAGTTTTATTGTGTTTGAATAGCGACATATATTTTTATTTGGCAATTATAAATTTATTTATAAATCTAAGGTTTTAATTTTTTCTAAAAAAATGCTGAAGGCTTTTTGCCTGAATGGGCTAAGAACATTTAAAACATTTTCTAATTCAGTCCATTGCCAGGACTGATGATCCCAGAAATTAATTTTTATTTCACTATCTTGTCCTTTAAATTCTCCGACATAAAGACCTTGTATCTGTCCCTTATAATCATATTTGAATACTTTATAATTTGGGTTTAGATTCTTTTTAGGAAAATAATATCTAGATAGTTTCGGAAATACGGCTTTAGTAATTAAATTTTTAGCGCCGGTTTCCTCTTCTAATTCACGCCTTCCGGCTGTTTCTAAATCTTCGCCGTCTGTTCCGCCTTGCGGTAATTGCCAATGTCCTTTCTGATCGGCCCGCTCAACTAGCAAGACTTTTATTTTTCCGTCCTCCTTTTTATACATAAAACAAGCAACGTTAGAACGGAACAGAAAAGGATTAATAAATCGTGCTCGGAAAACTTTTTTCATGAAGACAAAAGTAGCGTTATAAATTCTTTTAACACGTTTTGAACTATCTTTATAATGCCCCGCATTAATTAAACGCCAAAACCATTCTAGTCCTAAATAGCGCATAAACACCGGGCCTCTATTTATTTTACCGCTGATATAATCAAAGGATCCACCGATTCCGAGCATTAGTCTGACGCTCGGCAGTTTATCAAGATTAAAAAACATTAATTTCTCTTGAAGCGGGAAACCGAGCGTATTAAAAACTAATTTCGGCGCATAATTATTTATTTTAGCAATAACTGAATCATTTAGCAGTACTTCTTTTTCTATATTTAAAACTAAAAAATCTAGGTTAGGATATTTATTTTTTAAAGCAGCGCTAATATCTTCCGGACTAGACAAGCCTTGCGACCAATTTAAAATTAAAGTTTTATAATTTTTCTTGGCGGCTAAATTTAATAAATCAAGCGTGAAGTCGGCGCCGGTCAAACGATAAATACGTTCTTGCATTAATAAGCCGGCAATTTTTAAACCCATACCATCAGCTAGACTTAAGTCAGCCTGGTTTAAAATATGAAAAAATTCTTCATCGTCATGAGCCGCTAAGATTATTTCCGGATTAGGAGTAACAATAAAATGATTTTTGTTGCTATTTAAAAATTCATCGGCCTTTTCTAGGGCCGCTTCTCTATTTAATTCACTTAATTTTATTCCCAAAATATTTGCCATATGTTATAATTATCTATATCTAATCTTATTATAAAAATCATCAATAGTCAAAATAATCTTTTTGTTTTATGCCTAATTACAAAAAAATTTCCGATCGGATTGAGGAACTAAAAATTGATAATCCTCGGACTGCTCCTTCTCTAAAATGGCTTAACGTCGTTAATGCCGGTAAAGATGAGATTGAACATTTGCGGAAAAATTATAATTTTGACTTAATGCACTTAAAGTCAGCGTCCGCTTCCGTCTCTTTTCAGCGGCCGATGATCTTTCAGGGGCCTAATTACCTTTTTTTAGTTTTGCACTTCCCGACTTTTAAAGAAGACAGAATAATTGCCGCCGAAGTTGATTTTTTTATCGGCCACGAATTTTTAATAACCGTTAATAATAATAATTTAAAAGCTTTAACTAGTTTTTTTAATCTCGGTAAAAAAAGTCCCGATTCGCTTCTTTCTTATTCTCTTGAATCATCGGCA
>CAIVBF010000071.1 GCA_903904095.1 uncultured bacterium
CCTTAATCTCGGCGATATCTAAATACTGCTGCGTTGAAACTCTTATTTTATTTTTAGCTAAACTATCAGCCGGCATAAATTATATTTTGATCCAATATTTTAATTAATTTTATTCCCCTTTATAGCGCCCTTTAGTATCAACGATTAAAGCCATTTCCGCTAAACGAGACGTCTTATAGTATTCTTTCGGTTCAGCTTTATATTCCGCTTTGACGTATGGCTCTTTTTGCGTTTGTTCAACCGGAGTTACTTTATTATTCCAGACTCTTAAACGCGGTCTTCTTAAAGTTTGAGTCGCATTAAGAACAAAAAAATGAAAAGGACGACCGTTAATTTTCGCGAAAGCGAAAGTAGAAGCGATAATGAAAACAATTACCGCAGCGGTGACAAATAAAGAAAAATCAAAAACCTTATAACAAATCGCAATGATTATCGCCGCGCATAATAGAATTAAAAATTGCCGAGTCGTAATCGGACCGATAATTTTACTCTCAACATCAATAAATTGCGGAACGGTAAATTGCTGCATATTTAAAAAACTAACTTGCTGTTTAAATTGACAATCGCCTCAATCTCATCAATTCTTAAATACTCTGGGTTGTTTTTCTGATGGTCAGCTGCCGCATCTTTAATAGTCATTCCCTTAGAAATAGCTTCTTGCCCGATCTTTACATACAAACGATTAACCGGGCTTTGGCGCCAGGCCTTAACGCCGCTAACCATTTTATCATAACCTTCTTTTTCTAAAAATTTTATTTTATTAAAAATTTTAGCAGTCGCTTCGGCCGGATCTTTGCTTAAACGGCGGAAATTTATAACATCAAAAAACTGTAATTCTTCAATCGGCCCCATAACTTTCGGGATTGGCTTAATGTCATGCATGCTCGGATGCTTTGAATCAGCTTCTATATTAGAGCGAGCCGAAACGGGATTAGCCGGAATAATCGGTTTAACGGGAGCCTTAGCTTGTGGCGCCGCTTGAGAGATAATATTAGTTTTAGGAGAAATCGGTGATGTGACCTTAGCCGAACTAGCTAAGGAAGAACTCGGCGCAATAACTGAACTGGCCGCTGCACTTAGAATCGGGCCAGCCGCTTTAACAGAACTCTTAGCGAAAAGACTGCTTAATTTATTAAAAACGCTGCTGCTTGCCGGCTTATCTTTAGTAATTTTTTGCGGTTCGCTAATAACTTTATCTTTAACAATCGGAGTAAAAATTGCTGGCTTTACAACTGGTTTTGTAATTGTATTTTCCTTAACTAGACTATCAGGTTTATCTTGTTTTACTTCTTTCGCAAGCTCCACTTTAGGGCTCGTCTCTTTTACGGTTTCTTTAACTGTCTCTTCAATTCCTAGAGCTTCTTCTAATTTTAAAATCTTCTCTTCGGCTGGTAAGTTTAATTGTTTTTCTTCAATAGGTAAGTTTAACAAGGCCGGTTTTTTAATCTGACCGCGGGCAATAACATCTTTTAAATTATAGTCAGCCATTTTTGTAGCCGCTGTTAATTTATTTTCTGAACTGCTAATAATTTTATCTAAACGGCCGGCCGAGCTTAACGGCGCGATAATAGAAGGGCTTGGTTTTATAGAATTAGCCGCCACAACGTCCAAGCTCTTAAATTTCTGATTTTCACAAACTTTAAAAACCCGATCAATTTCTCCGACACTTAAATTAACGCCGCCGCTAATTACTTCCCTGGCTAAGACTTCTCTAGTATCAATCTTCGCTCTTATTCCTTTTAAGTAAAGAGCTAAAATATTTTTAAAACGATTAATTAATTCCGAACTAGCCAAAGTCAGTCCTGCTTCGGAAATAATAATTTTAATATCTTTTTCTAAATCAAGAGCACGAATATCCGCGCTTATTCCGAGATATTCAGCAGCGCCGATAAAAACTTTTTCTTTAAGTTCGCGAGTTAATTCCTCGGCCTGCTCCCTGACTAGACCGCACTCACTAATAAAATAAGCCGGTAAATTTTTAACGCTGATATTTTTAATCATCACTTTCATGACAATCATCGCTAAATCAAGCTTATATTTATTCTCCAATTCCGTTATGACAAGCATTGAGCCCGACGAAGAAACCTGATTGCGCAAGTCTTTAGGAAGATTATTAAATTGTTGTAGATAATCAAACATTGTTGAAAAAACAAGAAAAATAAACGGGCCGTATCTTATCCTTCTGTTTAATATTTTAACATATTCTGCTAAAAAGAGGAAACATATTAAATATCTGAGTTTACCTTATAAAAGCTTATTTATCCCCTTTTTAATTGACTAATAAATTAGTAATTAGGGCGATCATTAAATATTTTTCTTTAGAATTGCTGTTAGCGATTAAAAGTGCCAATGAGGCTAAGGCGTTATCATTAATTTTCGCCTCCCCTTTTTTATTAAGAAGATAATTATTCTTTACGAGATAGATAATAAACAAAAAGGAAGCGATTCTCTTATTACCGTCAAGAAAAGGGCGCTCTTTTATAATAAAATAAAGGATGTGGGCCGCTCTTTCCGCGACCGACGGATTTGCTTTATTGCTTAAAAAAGATTGCTCTAATTTTTTTAAAATATCTGCTAAATCCCCCTTCTTTTCTTTGGCAAAATTTTCCGAAGCCTGCTTATCTTTAATTAATCTTAATTTTAATTTAAAAATCTCATTCTTAATAAAATCATAATCAAGGGCTTTGATAATCTTACCCGCTTTTTGAATCTTTAAATTTCCGGCGTCATATTTCTGTAAAATTGCCCAAGAATTAGCGTAAGTAGCGATAATTTGAAGAAGACCCTCGGCCTCTCCCTGATTTAATTTTTTCTGAGCGCTGATATCGCGAAGAAAATTAATAGTTTTCGTAAGTTCAATTAATTTTATTTCCTTATTTTCTCTAAGCCTTTTTTCGTTAATTAAATAACCGCTAACTAAATATTTCTTAATAAGCTGAGTCGCCCAAATACGAAAATGAGTCGCTTGGATTGAATTAACCCGATAGCCAACCGACAAAATCGCGTCTAAATTATAAAAAGTTGTTTGATATTTTTTCCCGTCCGAGGCAGTATGTTCCATTTCGGAACACACTGAATTCTGCTTTAATTCCCCGCTCTTAAAAATATTTATTAAGTGTTTGGTAATGGCCGGCCGCTGCGTTCCAAACAAAAGCGCCATCTGCGCCTGCGAAAGCCAGATAGTTTCCTTGTTTAATTTAGCCTCTAAACTAATCTGGCCGTTTTTATCGCGATAAATAACGATTTCCTTATTATTCTGGATTTGATTATTTTTTAAAGCCATAAATAATATACTTTTAATCAAATAAAAAAACTATCCTAAAGATGGTTAAAATAATTAATAAATAATAGATAAGAGGATTGTCAAAAACGTCAGATTAAATCTTAAATTTTTTAGATTTTTTAAAACGTTCAATTTCTTGCTTAAGTGCTTTATATTCTAAACTATTTTCTGGATAATCAAGAATTTCCTTATTTAATTCGCTTAGTTCATCTAAAATATTCTCCGAAGAATTAGGCAAAACACTTTCCGGAGCAGTGTTAATAATTTCTTTATGAGTAATCTTAGAAACTTCTTTGACTACCGGCTTAGAAGGCGAACTCAACTTATTTGAACCAGACGGCTTAGCCGTAGAAGTCGGTATTTCTTTAGGTTTTTCATCGTAGGGTATAATCTGCCAGCGGACAGTCGGTAAATTACCCATACTATCCGGGAAGAAAGACAAATTGCGGTACAATTTTAAGAGCTGGCTGATTAAATGCTTCTGTTGCGCATTCAATTTCTTAGTATTAGCCGA
>CAIVBF010000072.1 GCA_903904095.1 uncultured bacterium
GAACGAGCTTGTCCCAGAGCACGCGGAAATTTTACGCGAATCTGTTTTAAGCGCAAAAAACAATGATAAGACTTTTAAGAAAGGAGCTGATCTTATTAAGAATGCTTTAAAGGATTAACCCCCACCTTTATCATCGGGCAACATTTGTGTGCTATAAACTAATATATAAATATGACTAAATATATCCTTAATTCGGGCGGCTTAAAAAATAATCCCGAAAAGGCCGATAAGTTCAATAGGGAAATAATAAAGGGCCTAGGCAAAAACCCGAAGATTCTATTTTGTAATTTTGCCGTTGCTCGCGAATATTGGGAGAAAAAATTTGTTAATTATACTGGGAGTTTCTTAGAATCAATGGATGAAGACGTTAAACCAGTCTTTGAATTAGCATATCCTGATAAATTTATTGATCAACTAAAAAATAACGATGCCGTGATAATACACGGCGGTGACGATACCTTATTGTTGTATTGGTTAAGGCAGTATGACTTGCCAGAGATTTGGAAAGATAAAGTGGTCGCCGGAAGTTCGGCTGGCTCTAATGCTTTAGTTAAAAAATTTTGGACTTGCGATTGGCGCCAAGTTATGGACGGGCTTAGAATATTGCCGATTAAATTTATCCCTCATTATAAATCAGGGTTTGGAAATGATGATCCGCGCGGGCCGATAGACTGGGCCGAGGCTTATTCTGAACTAAGCAAGGAAGATGAATCTTTGCCGATGCATGCTTTAGAAGAAGGAGACTTTATTGTTATTGAAAAATAATAATAGTCTCAAATAATTTAAAAAATATGAAATACAATAAATTAGTCCGCGATAAAATACCTGAACATATTATTAGTAGAGGCGGAATTCCGCTTACTCATATCGCGACCGAAGAGGAATATTGGCAAAAACTAAAAGAGAAACTTTTAGAAGAAGTGGCCGAATTTCAGAAAGATGAGAATATGGAGGAGTATGCCGATGTTCTTGAAGTCTTAGAGGCGATTGCCGACTATAAGAAATTTGATATTCTGGAAATAAAAAAAATTAAAGATGTTAAGGCCGAAGTAAAAGGGAAGTTCAAGGAGAAAATTATTTTAGACGAATCCTAGAAATTAAAAAATAATATTATGGACAAGAAAGAACAGACAATTGATACCTATGATAAAAGCGCTCAAATGCTTGCTGATAAATTTGATAGTTTAGGTTCGCGCTTGGACGACATAAAGGAAACATTTTCTTTAGTAAATAAAACTAATCCCTTTGTTTTGGAAATCGGTTGCGGTAACGGTCGCGATGCTAAGGAAATTGTTGAGCTTACTAATAATTATATCGGCCTGGATATTTCCGAAAAATTAATAGAATTGGCGCGCCGTAAAGTGCCGAAAGGAACTTTTGCGGTCGCCGATATTGAAAATTATAATTTGCCGCATGGCCTAGATATTATTTTTGCCTTCGCTTCTTTAATTCATGTGCCGAAAGAAAGTCTGCGAAAGATTATTGCCGACTCACTGTTGGCGCTAAATAATAATGGCGTTCTACGATTATCAATGAAATATGCTGATAGCTATAAAGAAATAACTAAAGAAGACGAATTTGGGATAAGAACATATTATTTATATTCCGAAAAAAACATGCAGGAATTGGCCGCTGGTTTTGTTATTGTAAAAAACAAACTAAACGATTTGAGGGGGCAGGCCTGGCTGGAAATAATATTACAAAAATTATCTATTTAATTAAATCATAAAAAATATGTCCGACATATCATTCAAAGAGGTCGTTCAAAAAACAAATGAAGTTGTTCACGCTTTTGAAAAAGTAGAGCAGAGAGAGTGGGGAATTGAGGGAAGCATGATTGAACTCGTTAAACAAGTCGGCGAACTTGGTAAAAATGTAATGATGTTAGAAAATTATTATTTAGCTGAAAGAAAAAATAACCCGAACTACAATAAGGCCTCTAAAGAAGAAATCGGCAATGAATTATCCGATATCTTTTTTATGATCGTTAGGATTGCGAACTATTACGGAGTTGATTTGGAAGCAGCCCATCTCAAGGAATTAGATTTAGCTTTAGCATCTTTAAAAGCAAAGTAACTCTTGAACAACTCTTGAAACCTTGCTATAATAATATTCCTAGAATTGAGGAGGCGATGTCCTCTTATTTATTAAAACATTTTTTTTATGGCAAGATATATTAAAGTAAAACTGAAAACGCTTCAGAAGTATGACCTCGCGCCCGCTGAAGCCAGTATTAGAAGAAAGAATAAAATTCAGACAAGAAAATCCGCTTATGGCGAGAGATTAGATCAAAAGCAGAAACTGAAGATAATTTATGGCGTTATGGAGGGGCAGATGAAACGCTATGTCCGTGAAGCTTTTAATAGTCAAGGCGATCCGCAATTAGAACTATTAAAAAAATTGGAAATGCGTTTAGACAATGTCGCCTACCGTTTAGGATACGGAAAGACAAGATCACAGGCGAGACAGCTAGTAAATCATGGTCATGTTCTAGTTAATGATAAGAAGGTTGATATTCCGTCTTATTTATTAAAAATCGGTCAGACGATAAGTTTAAGAAAGAAAACTTTAAATAAAAGAAATTTTTCCGAGACGATTGAGAATAATCGCAAGACCTTAACGTCGGTTAGCTATTTAGATTATAAGAAAGATTCTGGTGTTTTTGTTAGTTTGCCGGCCAAAGATGATTTAGCGCAAAAC
>CAIVBF010000073.1 GCA_903904095.1 uncultured bacterium
ATGAAAATACTGCTCGCTACAAATAATAAAGCAAAAATAGAGCGATTTAGAAAGCTTATAAATTATATTGATTCAAGTATTGAGGTATTCTTACCCAGTGAATTAGGAATTGATTCTATTGATGTAGAAGAAAATGGCAAAACGCTCATGGAAAACGCCCTACTAAAAGCCCAGGCGTATTTTGGGAAAACGAATATTGCAATATTATCTAATGATACAGGATTCTATGTTGAAGGAGAGGGATTTATTGATGCCCCTAAAAGAAAAGCTTTGGAGGGTTTAAATAAAAATGATTTAACCGAAGAAGAGGTATCTGCTCATATATTAAATTTTTGGAAAGCGATTGCTAGGAAAAATGGCGGGAAAGTAGACGCCGTCTGGATTGAAGCTTTTGTTGTTTTATACCCTAATGGAGAAGTAAAGAAAGCCGAGTCAAGAAGAGAGATAATTCTTAGCGATCAAGAATTTGGAGTCCCCCACCTGCATTTCCCAATGAGGGCTCTATATTATTGTAAAGAAACAAATAAACCCGCCATTTTACATACCAAAGAGGAGGAAATTTTAGAAATGGCGCCAGTTATCAATGCCTTAAAGAGGGTCCTGGAATATTGAGGGATTCAACCGTATTTTAAGCTCAAAACCAGATAGAATAACCCATGAATCAGGGTTATTTTTTAATAGTTTATGGCTTTCGGGGCTTGTGTTATAATGTTTATATAATTAATTTACACTTTATATATGCCTAATGATGAGCGATTTAAACCATACGCTGCCGTTTATTTAGTATTAGTTAAAGATGGCCAGGTTTTATTGTCTAAGCGCTGTAATACTGGTTATCAAGACGGTAATTATAGTCTTGTGGCCGGGCATCTTGATGGCGGCGAAACAACTAAGCAGGGAATTATTCGCGAAGCTAAAGAAGAAGCTAATGTAACTATAAACCCAAGCGATTTGGAAGTTATTCATGTCATGCATCGCTTTAGACCTGATCGTGAATATATTGATTTTTACCTTAAAGCCGAGAAATGGCTTGGCGATATTAAGAATTTAGAGCCTAATAAATGTAGTGAGTTAAAATGGTATAATCTTAATAATCTTCCTGAGAATATGGCGCCAGAAGTAAGGCTCGCTTTAGAAAATTTAAATAAAAATATATTTTTTAGTGAATTAGGCTGGGAAATTTAAAATAAATCATAAGAGTTATTTCTATGAATCATTCTAGTTTTACAAATGAATATTATCAGCGTGACGGGGTTGAAATTGGCGACTATACTTATGGTGTTCCGCTGATAACTAGAAATACGGATAAGTATAAACTTAAAATTGGTAAATTCTGTGCTATCTCCGATAATGTTCATATTTTATTAGACGCCAATCATCGGACTAATTGGGTAACTAATTACCCTCTTAGTTTAGGTATCCTTAGAGAAGCCCCTTCAAATTATGAACATCCCGCCGGCAAAGGAGACATGGTAATTGGGAATGACGTTTGGATTGGTTTAAATGTAATTATCCTTCCGGGAGTGAATATTGGGAATGGCGCGGTTATAGCAGCGGGAGCAGTCGTTGCTAAAGATGTGGCTGACTATGAAATTGTTGGCGGCGTCCCGGCAAAACATATAAATTTCCGATTTACTTCCGATCAAATTGAGAAGTTACTAAAAATTTCTTGGTGGGACTGGGATATTAATAAGATTAAAGACAATATTGGGTTATTAGAATCTGAAAATATAAATAATTTTATTGAGAAACACCTTAATTAAGTAAACTCGTTTAGAGCATATATTTTATATGACTAATAAAATAAAAAAAATTTCAATTTATATTGCCGGTAGCGTTAGAAAAGACAGAAATGACGATAACACTGTTTTTGCTTCTGATGATATTAAGAATGAGATATATAAGGCTCTTAGTGATTTTGAAGTTACAATTTTTGACCCAAATGAAAGTAAGATCTTGGGAACTAAAAGCCGCCCTAGATTTGGCAAGGATTGTTTGCAGGTAACTTCCAGTGATTTTATAATTGTTGATTTAAGAGAAAAAAGGGGAATCGGTGTTGGCTCAGAAATGATGATCGCCCGGCAAAGAAAAATTCCGGTTGTTGCCGTCTGTCCGCCCGACAGTCACTATAAAAGACATATGGTTTTTCATACCGGCGCCGTTAATCAAGAATGGGTTCATCCTTTTGTTGAATCCCTTAGCGATGTAATCGTTGAAGATTTTAAAGGGGCCGGCGAATGGATTAAAAAATTTATTAACAATCCACTTGAAGTTAGATCAGATGAGATCGTTAATGAATCAATTAAAGATTATCTGGATAATTATCTTGACGATGATTTAGGTTTTAAAGAAAAATATTTAAATTCTTTACATGAATCAAAATAATAAAAAATATTGTACTTTGTATATTGCTAGGCACGGTGAATCAACTGGGAATGCCGGTCATTTTATACAAGGACATAAAAACTATTCTTTGACTGAAAATGGAATTGAGCAGGCCAAACAAACTGCCGAGAAACTCCAGGGCATTAATTTTAGTGCTATTTATTCTTCAGATTTAAGCCGCGCTAAAAGTACGGCCGAGGTTCTTAGACTTGGAAGAAAACTTAAAATTAAGACCTCTAAAGATTTACGAGAAAGAAGCCACGGAACTTGGGAGGGAAGGCACTCCGATGATTATAAATTTTTTTTTCAGGATATATTTAATAAGTTGGGTGAATTAAGTGAAGATGAGCAAAAAAAATTAAAACTTGCTGATGACATTGAAAGCGATGATGAGATTATGGCCAGATTTATGAAACAATTAAGAAGTATATCAATTTCTTATCTAGATCAAAATGTCTTAATTGTTAGTCATGGCGGACCAATTAGGAACCTTTTAATGTATCTCGGCTTTGCAAAATACGGTGAATTGGCGCCGCGTTCCTTTTCTAACGCGGGCTATGTCAAAGTTTTATGTAATGGAAGCGATTTTATTATCCAAGAGGTTAATGGGCTGGCTAAGTAATTTAAATTAATATTTAATTTAAACATGATTACTAAAAATATTTTTGATAATAACCGTAATTTTCATGGCGCAAAGGGCATTGTTTTTATTAATAAAAAGATGCTTGTTTATCGTCGGGATAATAAGACCGATAGCTTTCCTTTGTATATTGATTTACCCGGTGGTGGCAGGGAGAATAATGAATCTCCTTATGAGACTTTTAAGAGAGAAGTCAAAGAAGAATTTGGGTTTAAAATTACTAAAAAGGATATACTATACGCGAAACAATATGTTAGCGCCATGGATGCTAGCAAGGAATCATACTTTATCGTCGTTAGATTAAATGTGACCGAAAAAGATATTGTTTTTGGCGATGAAGGATTAGATTTCTTTTTAATTGAGACAGAAAACTACTTGAAATTAAATGACGCGATTAGAAGACAACAGAATAGAGTTTTAGATTATATTAATAGTAAAAAATAAAAACTATAAATTATATGTCCGAACTAAAAATTATTGGCCGGATTGAACTTCCGGAAAAGAAAATCAGGCCGGAGGATTTCCGAGAACTACTTGAAGCTAAGATGTTAGATATTCAAGCTGAGGTCAACAAAGAGTTTTCTTGTAATTTCTTGAACAATAAGGCCGGAATTGTTATGACGGGAGGCACTAAATCAGAAACCGACCAAAAGTCTATCGCTGAAATAGAGCAAAGATGGGCACAAGAACAGCATAAAACACTCGCCGAGTGGCGCTGGTCTAAGGATAAAAATCCGACCACGATTGCCGAAATGGCCGTTACCCTTGTGTTCCATAAATTACTTAGTAAAAGATTTATTGTTGCCAGAGCTTCAACGCTTGATGATTATAAGCATGGTGTTGATCATGTTTTAATTGATAAAGAAACCGGCGCCGCAGTCTGCGGTTTTGATGAAGTTTTAGGATTCCAGGGTGACGATGGTGGCGATAAGAAAAATGAGAAGATTAAGAAAACAATTCTTGAGGGAGGAACATCTTTGGAGTATGGCGCCACTATTATTGAAGGTAAAATAGAAAGACAGGAATTAAAAAATATTCCGACTTTCTTTTTATCATTATCAAAAGAGGAATTAACTAAATTATTAGTTGATTTAAAAGCAACTCAGCTTGTAACCGCCAATGAAAAAGAAATAGTGTTAAAGATGCTTACATCACTCAATGAGCAATATGAAAAAGCTAAGATCATCGCCGTTAATAAATTTTTACTTGAAAATTTAGAAAAGTTTTCCCATTCCCTAGAAATTATTAAAGGGCAAGTAAGTAATTAAATTAAATAGATTTTATTTTAAAAATATGGATAACGAGATATATCAAAGCGATAATTTTATTGTTGAGGCCCACCCCGCTCCTTTTATTGATAGGATTGAAGGCGGGCACATCCGAATCAAAGTTAAGGACGCCTCAATTACCGATCGAACAAAATTGGAGCCCAAAATGGCGATTGAATTAATGCGTTTGACTATGATTTTAGGTGAGGCGATGCCAATCGCTATGGAAAAAATTGGCATCCCGATTATTAAAATAAACTATCAGGACATGGGTAATTGGGCCTATAAAGAAGGGAAGCTGCCCTTTCTCCATATTCATCTCTTCGGTCGGACAGTTAATGCCGTAAAACAGCCTTGGCCGGAAAGTATGTATCTTCCTGATCGGAAATCCGGCTTTTATGAAGGTTTGCAGCCTCTAGGCAAAAGTGATATCTCTGTTATTCGTGAAGAAATTGACATATTATTTAATAAGGATAAATATAAGGATAAGAATTGGCATTTATAATTTTTCGCTGATTGACTATGTTCAAAAATTTTAAAATTAAAAGCTTATTTAAAATCCTAATTTTTTTAGGGCTTTTAGCTTTAATTTTTACTATTTTTTCGCAGAGGATTGAACTTACTAGTGTTGATCTGGGTCGCCATTTAGCGAATGGCCGTGAACTCTTTAGTCACCCCGATTTATTATTTAAAAATACTTATTCTTATACGGAGCCAAATTCCCGATTTATAAATCATCATTGGCTGGCCGGACTTATTTATTATAAACTTTATTTGATTGGCGGATTTAAAATTTTGTCTCTTTTTAATATTTTAACGATTATTTTAGCTTTTTCTCTGGTGTTCTCTATGGCTAAAAGAAGAGCGGGGTTTTATCTGTCCGCTGTTTTGTCGCTACCGTTTATCTTTTTATTAAGCGAGCGTGTTGAAGTTCGCCCGGAAATATTTTCTTATTTGTTTATTTTTCTGGTCTGGTTTATTTTAGAAAATTTTAAGCATAAAAAATGGCACGGCTTATTGTATTTAATTCCTCTTTTTATTCTCTGGGTTAATATCCACATCTATTTTTTTATCGGTCTGGCTTTAGTTGGTTTTAAGGCGGTCGCGGAATTTTTACCGATTTTCCTTGAATTAAAAACCAATCTCAAAACTCGTTTTTTAAGGGTTTGGTCAGAGTCTAAGCAATATTTTATTAATTTAGGAGTGTTAATATTAGCTTGTCTTCTAAATCCGAATACTATTTCCGGATTATTGTATCCCTTTAATATTTTTCATAATTACGCCTATGAAATAGCCGAGAATAAATCGGTTTTTTATTTGGGCCATTTAATGTTTAATCAGAATTTCCCGATTTTTAAATTAGGTCTTTTCTTATTGGTCTTAAGCTTTACGGCCATTATCTTTTTTAAGAAAAAGATAAATTATTTTGATTTGCTGGCCGGCGCCTTTTTCTCTGTTTTAGCTTTAATATACTCTCGTAATCTTTCTATTTTTTCTTTAGCTGCTTTTATAATCATCGCCGGTAATCTAAAAACAATTTTAGATTATTTGCAAAAAAATATTTCTTTTCTTGATGAAGAATTTTTGAAAAATAAACTTTATTATCGCGTAAGCTATGGAGCCGGCTTGATCTTTCTCATAATTATTATCAGTATTTTTTATTTAAATTATGACTCTAAAAATAATCATGGTTTCATAAAAAGCAGTTTGGGTCTTGGTGTTTATAGCGATACAGCTGATTCAATAAATTTTTTTAAATCGCAAGGATTAAGCGGCCCCATATTTAATAATTATGATATTGGCAGCGCTTTGATATTTTGGCTTTATCCTAAGGAGCAGGTTTTTGTTGATAATCGCCCGGAGGCGTATAGCGATAAATTTTTTACGGATATTTATAAGCCGATGCAGCTTGATGAAAATAAATGGAATGAATTTAGCGCTAAATATAATTTTAAAACTATTTATTTTTCCCATACCGACTCAACCCCTTGGGCACAAAGTTTTCTGCGACGCATTTTGCAAGATCAAAATTGGGCTTTGATTTATTTTGATGATTATTCGGTCATTTTAGTTAATAAAAAAAACACTGACATAAAGCAGTGGCAGAGCTTAGTTATTGATGTTTGGAGTTTCCGTAAACACTTGAGAGAATTATCTGCTAAAGCCGATCTAAGAGGAAAATTTCATTTAGCGAGTTTAGCGGAAAATGCGAATTACCCTGATTTAGCGGAAGAAATTTATCAAGATATTTTAATTGATAAGCCAGATAACTTTCAGACGTTAGCGTCTTTGGCTTATTTATATTCGGGTAGTTCAAATCAATCTAAACTATTTAAATCTCTAGATTATTTTAATTTGGCTATTTCGGTCGGTTATAAATTACCTGGTATTTATAATCAAATGGGTTTAGTCAATTGGCAATTAGGAAGATATGGGCAGGCCGAGTCTTTCTGGCAAAAAACTTTAAAGATTAGTAGCCACGATGCTTCGGCTTTATATTATTTAGAACAAGTTCGCCAATTAAAATTACAAGGAAGTTTAATTAATTAAATCTTTCTTTGATTAATGTTTTAATAGCAATGAAGCCGTCACGGGCTTTTATTTTTTTTCCTTCTTTATATCCGCGCTTATTATAATTGACGGCTATCTCTTCTATTTTGTAGCCATTTTTTAAAAGTTGAGCAGTTATTTCTGGTTCAATCTCAAAACGGTTTCCTTTTAAATTAATTTTTTCTAAGGCGCTTACGGGAACTAATTTAAAACAAGTTTCCATGTCGCTTAAATTGCTATTGAACAATAGATTGGTTAAAAATGTTAAACCCCAATTAATTAAGGAATGAAAACTTCGCG
>CAIVBF010000074.1 GCA_903904095.1 uncultured bacterium
CAGACTGTAAATCTGCTGGCCTTGTGCCTTCGAAGGTTCGAATCCTTCTCGGCCCACATTTAAATATATGGCTCTTCTAAACGTAGATAAAATTGGCATTGGGTTTGTAAAAATCTTTGCGGTTGAATTCATCGTTTTAGCAATTATTATAATTGCTCTCTTATCTTTTTAGTTTTTTTGTATGCCGGAAATGCCAGAAGTAGAAACCATCGCTTCTGATTTGAGTGAAAAAATCTGTAACAAAGAAATAGCTTCACTTAAATTACTATCCCCTAACAGCGTAAAAAATACGCCGCTTTTTTTTAAAAAAAATTTGATAGGGCATGACTTTAAAAAAATTAGCCGACGCGGGAAATTATTGATTTTTAAGTTGTCGGAAAATTTTTTGCTGATTCATTTAAAGATGACTGGTCAGCTTATCTACATTGATCAGAAAAATCGTTTAGCTGGCGGTCATAGCCTTAAAAGCGGTTCGTTTTCAAGCTCGGTTGGCGGAGAGCTGCCTAATAAGCATACTCGCATCGTTATTAATTTGAAAAATGGTGGACGACTATTTTTTAATGACTTGCGAAAATTCGGTTATTTGAAAATTGTTACGCCGGCCGAACTAACTAAAATTTTAGAAAATAATTATGGGCCCGAGCCCCTGACTCCTGAATTTTCTGTTAAATATTTAGAAAAGCTGTTAGCAAAGCGAAATATAAAAATTAAAGTATTGCTGTTAGACCAAAAACTGGTTGCGGGGCTTGGTAATATTTATGTTGATGAAGCTTTGTTTGCTTCCGGTATTCGGCCAGACCGCCTAGCCTCTAGTTTAAAGTCATCCGAAGTTAGAAAATTATTTTTAGAGATTAATGTCTTAATTAAGAAAGCTATCAAGTACCGGGGAACAACTTTTAGCGATTACGTAGATTCAAAGGGCCAAAAGGGAAATTTTTCTAAATTTCTTAAGGTATATGGACGAAAAAATGAGAATTGTTTAAAATGCGGTTCTCCTATTATAAAAATAAAAATAGCTGGCCGAGGGACACATTATTGTTCTAATTGTCAAAAATAAGTTTAATTTAAATAATTGGCTATAAAGATTTGACTTTTTTGCCCTTTTTTTATATTGTTAAGCTATATTAATTATTTAAAGTAGGTTGCTGTGAATCAGTTTTTTCTGTTCAGCATCTTAATATTTTTTTATGTCACAAGACAACATGATTAAAATGGAATGCTCGGTTTGTAAAACAACTACCCACCATTCTCATAAAAACAAAAAAATCATCAAACAGAGACTAGAATTATCTAAGTACTGTAAGGTTTGCAAGAAAAACACCCCTCACAAAGAAACAAAATAAGTATTTTAAAAGGGTACCAGCCTTTATAAATTAAAATATATGTCTAAAAAATTAACTAAGCCGTTTATTTTAATTTTAATTATTTTGGTGATTATCGGTTGCTATTTTGTTTTTCGCCCCTTCTTGATGGAGATTCTGGTTGCCGCCATCTTATCTTCTATTTTCTATAAACCATATAATAAGCTGACTAAGCTTTTTGGTAATCGTCGTCAGTTAGCTGCTTTAATGATGTGTTTGTTTCTGGTAATCGCTATCATTGTCCCAACGGTAAATCTTTTGGTTTACGCTGCCGGAAAATCAGTCGTTGCTTATTCGCAAACGGTTGATTTTTTTAATCAGCATGATTTTAATCAGGTGATTGAGGCCCAGGTTTTAAATAGTAGCGTAGTAAGACAATTAGGTTTCAATGGTCAGGACAAGGGTTTCCAGGATACAGTTTTAAATGTTCTGCGTTCGTCTAGCGAGTGGCTAATTTCTGGTGCGACCTATGCCGCGAAGGAAACGGCTAATTTTATTATTTCTCTTGTCCTGATAATTCTTAGCATGTTTTTCTTTTTTGTTGATGGCAAAAATATTCTAAAACGTTTTTCCAGTCTTTCTCCTTTACCGACTAGATATGATCAAGAAATATTTAATAAGTTTAGATCGGTAAGTTATACAACTTTTATTTCTACCTTTGTAACCGCGGCCGCTCAGGGCGTTGTTGGCGCGATTGGTTTTGCAGTGGTCGGTTTTCCGGCCTTTCTAGCTGGCGTCTTAGTTGCCCTTTTATCGCTATTACCATATCTAGGATCAATGATTTTTTATGTCCCAGTCGGTTTATACTACTTAATGATTGGGAAAATCTGGCAAGGCGTGTTCGTTCTTTTATGGGGCATGCTAATAATTGGTACGATTGATAATGTTATTAGAACATACATGATTAAAGGTAAAGTGGCTGTTAATCCTATTTTTGCTTTTTTTTCCATATTAGGCGGCATCGCTTTATTCGGTTTTTGGGGAATGATTCTTGGTCCGCTTATTGTTGCCTTAGCCGTAACTATTTTCCATATTTATGAGATTGAGTTTGCCGACTCTTTAGAAAGACGCCCAGAAGAAGAAGTGCCGGAAATTA
>CAIVBF010000075.1 GCA_903904095.1 uncultured bacterium
TGAACTATTTAAATCTACTGTTTAAATAATAGCATTTTTAGAAATACTACACAAGAGCAAAGCGTTCTAAAACTGACTAGCTAAATTATACATCGGCAAAAGAACCGCCGCGACCATAATACCGACGCCGACACCCATCAAAACCATAATCGCCGGCTCCATTAACTTACTTAAATTATCTAACATGTTATTTGTTTCGCGAGAATAGAAAGTGGTGATGCGATCAAGAACTGAATCAATCTTTCCTGTCTTCTCGCCGACCGAAATCATTTGTGGAACCATCTTCGGCACATAACTGCTCGCCTCTAAAACTTGTGCTAATGGATTACCGTCGTTAATTGCCTCTAAAGTATCTAAAATTAGTTCCCGATAAATGATATTACCGACAACGTCGGCCGTGATTTCTAAACTTTTAGTGATTGTTACGCCGCCCTTTAAAAGAGTAGATAAAGATCGGGTAAAGCGCATTAAATAAATGTACTTAAACAATTTGCCGAAAACTGGCATTTTTAATTTAAGAATATCTAATTGTTTTTTTCCGGTATAAGTTTTTAAATAATATTTCATGGCGATGATAAAGGCGATTAGAAAGACAATAATCATAACCAAATACTTTGTTAAAAATTCCGAGGCGCCGATAACGATTCGCGTTGAAATAGGCAGTTCTGCTCCCGTTTCCTGTAGAATGGCTGTTAAATTCGGGATAACATAAACCATTAAAACAACGCCGACGCCGATTAAACCGGAAGTAATAAAAATAGGATAAATCATCGCCCCCCTAATCTTAGCGACCATGTCATAACTCTTTTCCATTTCATCGGCCAAATATTCTAAAACCTCATCTAATTTTCCCGATGATTCTCCCGAACGAACAATATTCACAAAAAAATCCGAAAATATTTTCGGCCGTTTAGAAAAAGCATCCGATAAAAAAGCACCGCTATCAACTTCAAAAGCAATATCGGAAATCATATCCCTTAGACTAATACTATTAGTCTGATCAATTAAAATCATCAGAGATTCAACGACTGGAACGCTGGCCGAAATCATAACCGAAAATTGTCGCGAAAAAATAACTAAATCTTTGGTAGAGATCGGATTAATGATTTTTAAAATTTTAACTTCTAAAGTATTAGTCGCATCTCTTAAAGAAATAACATTCAAATCTTTCTTGCGCAATTTTAAAGTAACATCGTTATCCGATAGTCCGACAATATTTCCGGTTTTAATTTTTCCGGCTGGCGTTTCCGCTTTATATTTAAAAATCGCCATATGATTAAAAACTAAAAAAAATAAAATGAGTAAATTAACTTTCAATAACTCTAAATACTTCCTCTAGAGTAGTAATCCCCTGCAGAACCTTAATAATACCGTCTTGTTTAATAGAAACAAAATCTTCGGTTTTTCTAACTGTTTCTAAATTTAAAGTCTTTTCCCCGTCGTTAATAATTTCTTTAATCTCATCATTTATTTCAATAACTTCGGCGATGGAAACACGGCTATTGTAGCCCGTATTCTCACAGTGCTGGCAACCGACCGCCTTATAAACTTTATAGGCACTAAAAACTTCTTCCGGAGTAACTAGATTTGGCAGCTCCTCCTTCATAACCGCTTCCGGCATATCTTTAATTTCTTTAACAATATTATCACGGGCGTCAACCGATAAAGTATCTTCCGCTTTACAGTACTCACAAAGACGGCGAGCTAAACGTTGAGCGATAACCGTCTTTAAAGTTGAGGAAAGTAAAAAGCGTTCAATCTTCATATCTAATAAACGAAAAACGGCGCCGATTGCATCATTAGTATGTAAAGTTGAAAGAACAAGGTGACCGGTTAAAGAAGCGTTAATTGATAATTCCGCCGTCTCTTCATCACGAACTTCTCCGACCATAATGATGTTCGGATCCTGACGCAAAAGTGAACGTAAGCCATTAGCGAAAGAAAAACCGATTTTCGGACGAACCTGAGATTGATTAACTCCCTTTAATTCATATTCAATAGGATCTTCAAGGGTTGAAATATTTACTCCGTCTTGATTTAAAATATTTAAAACCGCATATAAAGTCGTTGTTTTACCGCTTCCAGTCGGTCCGGTTACTAAGAAAATTCCGCTCGTTTTTTTAATACCTTCGCGCATGCGGCGCAAAGCCAATTTACTAAAACCTAAACCCTCTAGAGTCGGCACACCCTTAGAAACATCAAGAATTCTCATAACAACTTTTTCCGAACTGGTTAGAGGCAGGGTTGAAACACGAAAATCAACTTCTCTATTATTAATAATTAAACGAATACGTCCGTCTTGCGGAATACGCGTTTCATCAAGCTTTAATTTTGCCAAAACTTTAATACGGGCAATAATCGCCGAATGGATACTTTTCGGCAAAGTTAATGAAGTATGTAATATACCATCAATACGATAACGAACGCGGCTCTCTTTCGCAAAAGGCTCAATATGAATATCCGAAGCACGCGCTTCAACCGCGTGACGGATGATAACCGAAACAATACGCGAAACCGGCGCACTATTAATATCCTCATCGCTGGCATTATCCGAATCCGTTTTAACTGCTACTAAATCCGTTTCATCTTCTTTCGCCTTAACTTCTAGGGCAGAAGAAATTTCCTCTTCAATTTTCTGATATTGTTTAAAAATCTTTTCCCAGCTAGTGTTAGAAATTAAAAAATATTTTACTAAAAGCTTTTCGTCGGTCGCTAAAAAGTTTACCGCCTCCATCGCTTTTAAATTAATATCAACCAGCCCGATATTGATTGTTTTATTCTCCCTACCGAAACAAACTATCTTATAAGTTCTAGCGATTTCTTCCGGCAAAAAATTTAAAATTTCTTCCGGAACTTCCTCGGTTGTTAAATTATAATAAGGTAACCCTTCAATCTCCGCCTTAAAGGCTGTCAAATCTTCTTCGCCGACTATTTTTGAAGATATTAAAAAAGAACCCAAATCTCCTTTGGTTTTTAGAATCTCTGCTTTTATCTCCGTCGCCTTATCGCCGTTAATTATATTTTTAGCAATAAGGATGTTTAGTAATTGTTCGCTCTTATCCATGATTTTATTGCTTCTTATTAACGATAAATGGATTATTATTCCCTTGATGGCAATCAATACTCTCGCTTTGTGTCGGGGTGCTAGTTGACGAATCGCTTACTTGGACCGCTTTAACGGCGACCGCGCGCTGGCATATTTTATCGTATTCAAAATTATTAACGTTGTTTTTTAGAGCCTTAAAACGCTCGGTTCTAATAATACTATCATCAATTGCGTTAGCCGAAGGCGAAAGCTTAATCGGCTTAGTAAGTGCGGCCAGATCTTCTTGATTACTAAAAAAAGCCACGACACTGTCTTTAGCAAAGAAAAGATAAAGCTCGCCGGCAACAAGCAAAATAATTAAAATAAAAATAATTAGACCGTATTTATTTTTCATTCTTTTTATTTCTTATAATAATAAGTGCGTAAAGTTAAAACAGCCGTTCCGCTGTCCGCGGAAAAATCAACTTGGCTTATATCTAATAATCTTAAATTATTTTCAAAAATTTTAACTATGTTTTTAAATCCGGCGTAGTCAATTGCTCCTAGAGAAAGATTAATATCAATTTCGCCTAAATTAGACGGTGCAACAATCGCACTTGCGTCAGCCGGCTTATCTTTATTTACTTCTTCCGGGCGAGTAACGGAAATTTTATCAATTACAAAACCATTTTGATTAACTATATCCTCAATCTCCCCGAATAAACTTTCCTTAACGTACTCATCGGATAAAACATTGTTGAACTTCTTTAAATCACTCGGACTAACCTTCTTATATAAAGAGGCAATATCTTTGAAATTAGCAAGTTTTTTCTGCTGCGCATTATAGAGCTTTTGCTGTTCCGTGATGCTGTCTTTAATTGCAGCTGTCGTGGCGTTATACTTCGGCGCTAAAATAAAGAAATAAGAAATAATCAGAAAGACAATAAGCGCCATCGCTAGAATAAAATTGAAATAATTCTTTAAAAATAAATTAAAAGAATTTTTATTTTTATTGTTTTGAGCTGTGTTTTGAATAGCCATATTTATTTCTTAAAAATATCCGGGTTAACCTCAAGTTTTAAAGTAAAATGGACTTCCGGCTTTTTCTCTTTATCATCATCCTTTAGTTTAAGAGAACTCGCCTGCTCAACTGAAGCATTTTTAGTCATCGGATCGTTTAAAAAAGCTTTAACCTGCCAGGAAACATCGGCGTAAGTTTTAGAGGTAACCGTAAATGAATAATTTCCGGAAACATTTCCTGATAATCCGTCGTACTGGACCGAGCTTAAAGTATTTTTTTCTAACCAAGTCAAAAAATTACTCCAATAAACATGATTATTGAGTAACCCGGTCAAAACAAAAACTTTATCCTTGTATTTAAAGGCTTCGTTAGCTTGATTATTTAAAGTCGCAATCTCCTTATTAAGTTTAGCAACCTCAACCACGGTCTTCTGTGTTTTAACCATTTCCTGATTCTGCCACCAATCTAAACCAAAATAAATTTCCGCAACTAGCACGGCGGCGATAAAAAAGACTAGAAATATAGTGGATAAATTTTTTCCCCAGTCAAAAGAGATGCTAGAGTCTTCTTTAATTAAATTGATTTCCAAAATCTTCGGGTTAGCCAGAACCGATTTCTTATTAACCGCGTCTTTTGTTTTTGGTTTTAGTTTTAAGGAAAACATTTTTACAGATTGCTAATTATTAAATGATTAATTCGCTTTTAAATTATTGGATTTCCCGCATCGCTAATCCGATAGCTACCGCTAAACGCGGACCAGCCTCGCTTAAAACCGGTTTTAACTCAAGCGGACAATTTACCCGGCTCCAAGGATCACCTATAATAACTTTAACATTTAAACGCTTAGAAAAATAGTCGCTTAGGTTAAGGAGAAGAGCGGAACCGCCGGATAAAATAATTTTCTCAATATTATCACCGCCCTGAGAACGGAAAAAGTCTAGCATATACTGCATTTCCGTAATGATCGGTTCAAGTGTCGTCATAATTAATTTTGGTAGTTCTTCGGAAGTATTTGAACTAAGTGAAACGCTTAAATCAAATTTGAATTGCTCGGCCTGAGCATAATTCATACCAAGTTTCTCCGATAAAATTTTCGTAACGCTGGAGCCACAAACCGCCAAGCTTCTATTTAAAACCGGGATACTTTCCTTAACAATAGACAAGTCGGTTGAATTAGCGCCGATCTCAACAATCATAACCGTTGTCTTATCATCGCCGACTAAAGACCGGACAAGCGAAAAAGTTTCCGTTTCTAGGCTGACTAAGTTAAGCTTTGCTTTCTTAAAAACATCAATATATTTACGGACTAATTTTTTAGGACTACCGGTTAAGAAGACGCGGATATTCCCCTTAGTCTGAACTTTATTATTTTTATCGGGAATAATTTTCCAGTCCAAAATCATTTCTTCTAGAGGAAGTGGAATTACTTTTTTAGCCTCCTCATTAACCGCGGCCGCTAAATTTTTCTTATCAACATTAGATAAACTTATAATTGAAGAAAAGACCGCAAAAGTCGGCAAGGAGACAGTAACCTTGTCGCTGGTTATCCCCGCTTCTACCCTGACCTTATTAATGGCTTGCGCTAAATAATCAATATCATCAATTCTCGTAAAATTAACCTCACTAACATTTTCCGAAAATGCGTAATTAGAAAGATATATTTTATGATTCTTTTTTTTAAGTTCAACCATTTTAAGGGACGAGTCGCCAATATCAATTCCTAAATATAAATTATCTTGGCCCATAGAAAATAACCCCATACGCTTTAAAAAAATCTTTGTTTAAAATTGAATTATAGAATCGCTTAGTATATAATGAATTATATAATATCTAAGAATAATTAACAAGCATAAATATGAATTTTTTTGTCCGATTTAAAAAAATCTTTTTCATAATTCTTTTTCTGGCGTTAATAGGCCTAATCGGCTTTTTAATTTACCGAACTTTTTTCCAAGCAACAGTCATCGGTCCTGTTGCCAGCTCAACCCCTGGAACTATTAATGGCTTACCGAGCGCCGGGCAAGGAACAAATGATTTAACAAACTCTAACGGTTCCGGAACTCTGCCCGATAATCAAGGATTAGCTAATCCGGTCGGTACCGACGGGAAAAGTGATGTCGCCTTAGGTGGAGTAACGAATATAAAGACCGTCACCGACGTCAGTACTCTAAATCCAACTTTAAATAATAATGGCAGCGTTCAATATTATAATAAAGATGACGGACGCTTCTACACTCTTGATAACAATGGCAAACCCGTTTTAATGAGCGACAAAGTTTTTTATAATGTTGATAAAGTCGTTTGGGCCCCGGCGAAAGACCGCGCTATTTTAGAGTATCCGGACGGAAATAAAATTCTGTATAATTTTACTAAAGGAGAACAAGTTACTTTACCGGCTCATTGGACAGACTTTTCCTTTTCTCCTGACAGCAATCAGATAGTTTCTAAAAGTATCGGCGTTGATCCGGAAAATCGCTGGCTAATGGTTTCAAACGGCGACGGTTCACAGGCCAAAGCCTTGGAAATAATCGGCACTAAAGACAAAACCGTCTATCCGGCCTGGTCGCCAAATAACCAAATTGTCGCGACTTATACAAAAGGCGTTGATTTCAACCGCCAGGAAATTTATTTCGTCGGCCTAAACGGTGAAAATTTTAAATCAACAATGATTGAGGGTCGCGGATTGCAGTCACAATGGTCAACCCAGGGCGATCGTCTCCTTTATAGCGTTTATAATTCTAGCGATAATTACTTGCCGCGCCTTTGGATTGTTAACGCGCAAGGCGACACAATAAACACAAATAGAATTGATCTAAATTTAGCGACCTGGTCAAACAAATGCACCTTCTCCTCAAATACTGAGATTTATTGCGCCGTTCCGGAAAACTTGGAAAAAGGCGCCGGACTTTATCCGGAACTGGCCGACAAAACAAAAGATAATCTGTATAAAATAGATTTAACCAGCGGCGTTAAAAAATTAATTGCCGTTCCCGATGGGGCCTATAATATTTCTCAGATAATGGTTCCTGAAAATCAAGACAGTCTATACTTTACTGATAAAAAAACCAATCAGATTTATTCGGTTAAGTTAAAATAAGCTTAGTTCTGCATATTCAAAAATAGATATATCCTTTTTTACGCTTCGGTCGCTTCCGCGACAGGCGCTCAAAAAAATATATCTATTTTTGATTTCCAGTATAATATTAATGTTTTATTTTCCATATATCTATGTCCCTAAAATCTTTTATCTTAAATATCTTATTCCCTCTTGAATGTCTTGGCTGCGGCGAAGAGGGTTTTTATTTATGCGAAAAATGCTTCCGTAATCTAAAATTAAATGATAAAAAATATATTTTGAAAACTCCCTATTTAGATGAAATATTTATTGCCGGCGATTACGATGATAAAGTCTTGGCTGATTTGATTAAAAAATTAAAATTTAATTTCGTTGATAATATCGCCCCGATTCTTGGTCGCTTCTTGAGCTTATTTTGGTCGGGGATAATTTTTAGCCGTCCGGAATTAAAGAATAAAGAAATTATATTAATCCCCCTTCCTTTAAGCAGAAAACGCGAAAATTGGCGCGGCTTTAATCAGGCCGAGCTTATCGCTCATAATTTTAATACTGACTATAATTACAAAATAAATTCCGATTTAAAAAAAATAAAGAATACCAAGGCTCAGTCAAGCTTAAATGAAGATGAAAGAGCGGAAAATATCAAAGATTGTTTTAGCTGGTCCGGAGAAAATTTAAAAGATAAGATAATTATTATAATTGATGACGTTATTACTACTGGCGCAACTCTAAACGAGGCCGCATGCGTTTTAAAGAAAAATGGCGCTTCTAAAATATATGGGCTGGTCGTCGCTAAGGGATAAATATTCAGCGCTAATAAATAAAAATCACCTCTTCTTTACAAAAAACCAGTGTTTGCTATACTTCTAGTAAGACTGATTGTCAAACCTACCAAGTTTGATTAAACATCTAATTGTTTAAGAGAAATCCCAAGGTCTATAAAAAGCGCTTTTAAGAAATATATCTTAAAAGAAGCCGGGTGGAACCGCGAGACAAAAGTCCCGTCCCGGTAAAAGCAGTTTTGGCTGTTTTTACCAGGAGGGGATTTTTTTATTCTCTATCGTAAAATCGTAAATAAATAATTAAAAATAATATAAAACATATGAAAGAGGAAATTAAAAAAGAAGAAATTAGCATTGAAGTTAAGCGCCATTCCCTGTCGCATATCTTGGCTTATGCGATTAAAGAATTATATCCGAACGCTAAATTATCAATCGGCCCAGCAATTGAAACCGGTTTCTATTATGATATTGATTTTGGCGAAGTAAAATTAAGCGAAAAAGAATTAAAAGAAGTTGAAAAGAAAATGGCTTATTTAATTAAGCAGAATCTAAAGTTTGAAAAAAGCGAATTAGAAATAGATGAAGCGATTAAAAAAGAAAATTCCGAGGGCGAAATTTATAAAACCGAATTAATCACCGACTTAAAAGCTGGTGGCGAAACTGTTGTTTCTTATTATACCGTCGGTAAATTTAAAGACCTTTGCCGTGGTCCACACATAACAAATACAAATCAAATTAAACCAGGCAGTTATAAGCTTCATAAATTAGCCGGTGCTTATTGGCGCGGTGATGAAAAAAATAAAATGCTGACTCGTATTTATGGCTTAGCCTTTAATACCAAAGAGGAATTAGACGAACATCTAAAAATGCTTCTTGAAGCCGAAAAAAGAGACCACCGTAAAATAGGTAAAGAGCAAAATCTTTTCGTTTTCTCTGATCTAGTCGGACCGGGGCTACCTTTATATACCGTTAAAGGAGCAATTCTAAGAAGAGAAATCGTTAAATATTCAAATGAATTACAAACCGCTATTGGCTATCAAGAAGTCCATACGCCGAATATGAATAAGGCTGAGCTTTTTAAAGTGTCCGGCCATTACGAAAAATATAAAGAAGACATGATGCGGGTAGTTTCTAACTATTCGGATGAAGAATATTTTTTAAAACCGATGAATTGCCCGCAACATACTCAGATTTATGCTTCTCAAACAAAAAGTTATAGAGATTTACCAGTTCGCTTATCCGATTTTGCTAACCTTTATCGTGATGAAAGACCGGGAGAGCTTAGCGGCCTAACTAGACTGCGCTGCTTCTGCCAAGATGATGGCCATAGTTTTTGCCGTGAAGATCAAATTAAGGATGAATTTATATCAGTTCTAGGCGCAATTAAAAAAGCGATGCTTACCTATCAAATGAATTATAAAATAAGATTGTCCCTTTGGGATCCTAAAAAACCAGAAAAATATCTTGGCGATCCGGCCACTTGGGAAAAATCCCAAAACTTATTAAAGGAAATATTAACCGAAACTAATATTGAAGTCTTTCCAGCCGAGGGCGAAGCGGCTATTTACGGACCGAAAATGGATCTAATCTCGCGCGATTCGCTTGGCAGAGAATGGCAAATCTCAACTATCCAGCTTGATTTCATAATGCCTCAGCGCTTTAAATTAACTTATACCGACTCGGACGGCAAAGAAAAAACACCGGTCATGATTCATCGCGCTCTTATCGGGTCCCCGGAAAGATTTATGGGAATTATAATTGAACATTACGCCGGCGCCTTCCCGGTCTGGCTTTCTCCAGTTCAAGTAAAAATAATTTCCGTCTCCGAAGCCCATATCGCCTATTGCCAGAAGCTGGCCGAAGAACTGAAAGAAGCCGGTATAAGAATTGAAATAGACGATGCTAACGAAACAGTCGGCAATAAGATACGTAAGGCCGTAAATGAAAAAATCCCTTACATGTTAGTTGTCGGGGACAAGGAAGTTAATTCTCCGCTTCTAAATGTCCGCGACCGCGGTTCAATTGAAACGAGAGAAATCGCCACAACTGATTTTATTAAAGAAGTAAGTACGAAAATAAAAGAACGCTCTTAGAGGAGCATGGACGGGCAAAGCTTAATTTGTTATATTATTAATACAATTAATAATTATTAAGTTAAAAATGACAAATAAAAATATGCCTAAAAAGAAAAAGTATTTGCCTCTAATAATATTGCTAGTAATTGCGGTGGTCGGTTTTATCTTAATAAATCTAAAGAAAAGCGATGTTCCCGATATGATTCTTTTTTATGGCGATACCTGTCCGCACTGTAAAAAAGTATCTGAGTATATTGATAATAATAATGTTAGAGCAAAATTTAAATTTCAAGAACTAGAAGTTTTTAATAATCAAAATAATTCTCGGCTAATGGCAAAAAAAGCAGCCGGCTGCGGATTGGATACGAGCCAAGGGCTAGGCGTTCCCTTTTTCTTTGATGGAAAAAATTGCCTGGTCGGCGATCAAAATATTATAGATTTCTTCCAAAAATAAAATGAAAAAAAAATTAGCTATAATAAGTGCCGGAGCCTTTAGTCTCCTATTTGCCTTACCGGCGAAAGCAATCTGCCCGGTCTGTGTTGTGGCGGTTGGTGCCGGCTTGGGATTATCGGAATACCTAGGAATAGACGATTCTATCGCCGGACTATGGATCGGCGGCTTAACCGTTTCCATGATTATCTGGAATATTAATTGGTTTAATAAAAAAAATTGGTTATTCGGGAACAAAGATTTGCGCGATATCTTATTAACGATTCTATACTACGTTTTAATCATCTGGCCCTTAGTGAATAAAGGGATTGTCGGCCAACCCTTAAATAAATTTTGGGGCGTAGATAAATTATTATTAGGTATCAGTATCGGGTCGGTGTTTTTTGTCACCGCTAACTTAAGCTATAATTATTTAAAGAAAAAAAATAATAACCACGCTTATTTCCCTTTTCAAAAAGTAGTTATGCCGGTCGGAATATTACTTATCCTTAGTTTCGTTTTTTATTTTTTAACAAAATAATATGAGCACCAATATCTTAAATTTAGAAGAGATGATTGAAAAAGTGGACCAAATGAAAAAAGATCATGCCCTGGATTTATCGTCCGATCAAGATCTTAGTATTGCGATTATGAATTTAGTCAGTATTGAAGAACATTTCTTTTTTACCGGCGCTAAAACCGGCGATCCTAAATACTACGATTTATTATCCGAAGTCCGGGAAATGCGTAAAGATTTATTAAAAAAAATAATTAAAGAATACGAAGGCGAGGTCTGGTGTATTTCTAAGCATTTACTGGCCGCTTCCTACCGCCTGATGGAAGTCGGGACAAAAGCACAGGGTAATGGAAAGAAAGAAGATGCCGCCGACATGTTTAAAAAAGCTTATGAACTATATTCCCTTTTCTGGGGATTAAATATGAAACTGATTAATGTCGGTGAAATAAAAAAGATTGATGAAGACGCGATTGATAAAAAACAGAAAGGCATGGGTGGAAAATTAGGCGATTTAGTTAAGAAGGTTATTAATTGCTGCATTGAATAAAATTTATATAAAATTTGGATACAAAGAAAGGCGTCTGTTGTAACAAACGCCTTTTTCTAAATCTTAACTCCCTTCTTTTGTTTTGATTTTCCTTTTTAATATTTTTTGCCAGTTTAATCTAGTCTGGCTTGAATTAATTTTTCGGTGTTGTCTCCTTCAACGCCTAAATAATAAGTTTCCTTAAAAGGTAAATCATCGCGGAACGCCATGATAATTATTGCTGATTTTTTGAAACACCAGATAGTGGGAATAAATTCCGTCCCCATTTCAAACATTTCATCGCGCAGCGAAACAATCCGCATACCGTCACGAAATAATTCCTCTAAAAAATGAGAAAAAATAATTAATTCATGTAAGCCGGCTGGAACAATCTCCAGGCTGGACATGACTTGCTTCACTTCTTTGTGGGTTAAGCCAAAATCAAGCTTAACCAAAATAACTGAAACATCACTTTCTCCTGTTTTTTGAAGTTTTACCTTCTTCAGGTCTTCGCTAGCTTCTCTTACCAATTTAGGCAGAGCAAGCGTCTGAGCCGATTGATCATAATTAACAACTAGCTTCTTTCTAATAACAATCTCTACTTTTTCTTTTTTCTCTCCATCCATTTTTTTTCCTCCTTTGGTTTTTGGTTATTATGATTTTTTTAAAAAACTATTTCTAATATTAGGCTTTTTTAGCCTATCTGTCA
>CAIVBF010000076.1 GCA_903904095.1 uncultured bacterium
AGGCTGATTCTTTTTTAACATCTCTCGTTAATTTATATAACTCTCTCTTTAATAAGGAATAACTCTTTTTTTCTTTTCGGCGGTTCCCCCGTAGGGGGAGCCGAAAAGAAAAAGTTATCCTTGTTAAGAGAACTTCTAATTAGAACTAGATATTAATAAATATATGCAACAACAAGATAATAAATACCTATCCAATCGTAAACTGGTAAAATCTGGGTCGCTCCTGGAGATATATCAGTTTGGTCGTGATATTCACTTGGAAAGAAGAATCCGACATATTAAAAGCGAGGAGGAATTAGAAGATGCCAAGAAATTCCCCAAGCCTAAGGCCAGCCAAGAAGAGATTTTAAAGTCTTCGGCCAGACGAGCTAAGCGAATGATTAAACGATTAATTATGGCTAATTGCTTTTTATGGTTTAAAACCAAGGGTCAACCCTATTTGCCGATAACGCTCACTCTGACATTCAAAGAAAACATCGTTAATTTAAAACAGGCTAACTATGAATTTACAAAATTTATCAGACGGCTCAATTATGAAACTAATGGCATTGAGGGCAAAGATTTAAAACAAAGTAATTTAAAATATCTGGCGGTCTTTGAACTACAGAAACGAGGAGCAATTCACTATCATATGATTTTCTTCAATCTACCCTATATCAAAGATGTTTATCGGAAAATGTATAAGATATGGGGACAGGGTCGGATAATGGTCGGGGGTAAAGATAAAAATTTTACTAAAGTAAAAAACCAAGCGCAACTGCAAAAGATTATTTTCTATTTTATCAAATACATTCAAAAGTCGGTTTTTGAAAATAACTGCCCCAGGCAGAAAAAATATATCGCCAGTAAAGGGTTATTAAAACCGCAAGAGAATTCGTTCGTGGAAGTTGTTTCGCTTGTGGAGTCTAAACTGCCCTCGGAATCTCTGGTCTATAAGTATGACGGCGAGAGTGAATATAACAATAGCGATATTAATGACACTATTGGAAAGCCAGTAAACTTTATGAGGTGGTTTAATTATCAGCAATATGACCTGTCAAAATTTCCTGAATTGGACGAGAACATCGCCGAGATACTAACTGGCCATTCTTTAGACGATATTGATTTTTAATCGCATTAGTAGTAAATTAAAAGTATTGACCTAACATAATAAACAGACATGCCCAGGGTATTTTTTTAACAAATACCTTTTGTCGCTCGAAATGGGCAGTTCTGCCAAACGATAAATTAACCTTTAGGCTAGTTTGTTATGTTGGGTCAATCAGGACTGCCCTTTTTGATTATTAAAACATAATTATATGAACGACAAAAACGACCAAACAATTAAATATGCCTTATACTGCCGAAAGTCTACCGAGGATAGCAGTCGGCAAATTCTTTCTCTAGATTCACAAGAGAAAGAAATGTTAAAGTTAGCCGACTCTTTAAATTTGAGCATTGACTACAAATTTAGAGAAAGCAAATCCGCCAAGAAACCAGATAACCGTCCGCAATTTTCCGAACTTATCAATTTGATCAAGCGAGGTAAAATTCAGGGCGTTATCTGTTGGAAAATTGATAGACTATCTCGCAACCCGATAGACTCGGCGACTATTCAATGGCTCCTGCAACAAAATGAATTAAAAATTATCCAAACAATGGAAAGACAATATCTGCCAGGCGACAATGCTCTCTTATTTAATGTAGAAAGTGGAATGGCTAATCAGTATATTTTGGACTTGAGTAAAAATGTAAAAAGAGGAATCAGAGCTAAACTGGAGAAAGGCGGTTGGCCTAATTTGGCACCATTGGGATACTTAAATAAAGACAGCAAAATTATTATTGATAAGGCAAGAGGAAAATATATCGTTAAAATATTTGAGATGTATAAGACTGGGAAATATAGCGTTAAGGAAATCTCTGATACATTATTTAAAGAGGGATTCCGAAGTCGGGCGCATAATAAATATCATAAGAGCAAAATTCATAAAATGTTGTCGGAATCTTTTTATTGCGGAATTATGGAAAAGAGCGGAAATATTTATCAAGGTAATCATGAGCCATTAATTTCCAAAAAGCTATTCGATGAAGTGCAAGAAATGCTAACTAAAAAATCTCATATCAAAAAACAAAATATTCCTTTTGCTTTTCGGGGTATGCTCCGATGTGCTAAGTGTGGCTGTCTGCTAACAGCCACGAAGAAGAAAGGACGGCTGACTTATTACTACTGTACAAATGGAAAGAATAATTGCGAGGAGCATAAGGCCTATATCAAAGAAGAACATCTCTCAACGGAATTAAACGGCGTATTTAATAATTTAATTTTTGACGAGAAAGTCGTTAATCTCGTCTATCGGGCTAAGCAAAGAGAAAGCGGAAATGTCTTGTCATATCTAGAAGAGGCTATCCTTGGTCTTCAAAATAGGCTCAAAACGCTTGAAGAACGCAAGAAAGTTCTGATAGACGGTTATCTAGATAAAGTCGTTTTAGAGGGCGACTATAAGGCTAAGAATCAGGTAATAGAAAATGAAATGGTGCTGATTAATAAAGACTTACAAGAGCTAGAAATCAAAAAACAGAGCCAAGATAATATTACTTTGGAACGGATTAAAAACTTCTTTTTAGGCCCAAAACAAATGAAAAAAGAGTTTTTAGAGTCCAATTCTGAAAAACAAAGAAATACCCTAATAACTCTACTTTGGAACGCTGAAGTTGAGAACAAAAAAATCGCTAATATTTCATTCAAAGAGCCATATAATGTACTCTCTAAAATTGAAAATAAAAGCGATTTTGATTCAGTGCGGAGGAGAAGGGATTCGAACCCTTGATACCTTTTGACGGGTATACCGCGTTTCGAATGCGGCGCAATCAACCGGGCTATGCGACTCCTCCCGAATTCTATATTAATTTTTTAACTAGCTTTTATTTTGGCAATTTCGGCTTCGGTTAAGTCAATCCATTGTCCTTCTTTAAGCCCGCCTAATTTAAGGCCGGATATTTCTATCCGTTTTAAATCTAAAACATCAAAATCAAGACAGCCAAACATTCTTCTAATTTGTCTTTTCTTCCCCTCGCCTAAGGTTATTATAAAAATATTATTTTGTAAATATTTAACTTTTCTGGCCCTAACAATCCCATCATCATCACCGATATCTATTCCCGTTAATAATTTTTTAGTAATAAATTCATCGTTAATTGAGTTGCCGGCAATTTTTACAGCGTAAACTTTTTCATGCTCAAAGCGAGGATGTGATAATTTTTGAGTTAGCTCGCCGTCGTTAGTTAAAAGAACTAACCCGCGGCTATTTTTATCTAAACGACCGACCGCAAATAATCGTTCATTGGTTTTTACTAAATCAAAAATATTTTTTTCACCTTCAAAACGGCGGTTTGAACAAGTATAGCCCAAAGGTTTATTTAATTTAAGATAGACTAGACTAGCCGGTTTTTTTATTGAATGTCCCTGGACACTAATCTTATCTTTTTCCGGATCGGCTGTTTCGCCAATCTGGGCAACTTCTCCATTTACTTTAACGAGGCCGTCTCTAATAAGCTGTTCTCCGTTGCGCCTTGAACAATATCCGCTCTGAGCTATTATCTTCTGAATAATCATTTTCATATGTTATATATTTTATTTATCAATTTTAATTCCGTCGTATTTTTCTTGTAAATTAAAGCTACCTAACAAGGCGAGATAGATGAAGAACATGGCCGCTAAATCATTTTTAAAATAGGGGACATCAACTAGACCGTGAATAATAATTGCGACCATGGCGCATAGCAATCCGATCATTAAATATTTTTCCGGCTTATTTTCTCGGCTGTATATTATTGTTAGTCTAAGAGCGATAAAAAAGTATTTAATTACTATCCAGATAAATAATAATAAACCGAATAAGCCGAGCTCGCTCCAGAAATTTAAGAAAATATTATGAGGATACATATAAATTTCAACCGGTTGCCAGTATTTTGCCCGCAGAGTTGCGCTTGCTCTTAACTGCTGCGAAAAATTCGGTAAATTATCACTATTAAAAAATAAACCTTCTTGATGATACGGCTTAACGGCTGCTTGATAATTATCAAGACCGGCGCCGCTAATAATCCGTCCGTCAGTTAACATTAATAAAGTTTCTTTCCATTGCTGACGTCTAATTTCACTTGAAAGATCTTTAAATTGTAATTTGTTTTGAATATAGTTTCGGCTGGCCGGAATTACCAGAACCAATAGAGCTATAATTCCTAAAGTAATTAAAATAGGTTTTCGCTTTTTATTAGCTGCCATTAATATAAAAACTAATATCGCCAAACCTAGTCCGATTAGAGCGCCGCGAGAATGGGCAAAATAAATTGCCAGAAAGGAAATAATAATAGTTATGATTATCGCTATTTTTTTGAAAGCGCCGTTTAGAAGAGTTCTTTTTGGTAAATAAAATAGCCAGCCGATAAAAACCATTATTAACGGCGCTAGATATAAACCGATGGCATTTGGATAACCGAATAAAGAAACAACTCGTCTGGTTTCGGCCTCGGCCCAGAAATTATTAAAGATAAATTGGCCGGTAATTTTCTGATAAAGGGCGATCAAAGAAATCAGAACAGCCGAACAAAGCAGGGTGCTTAATATTTTTAAAGAATCACGGCGAGTTTTAAAAACATTAATTATTAAAATAAATAATAGAACCGGTTCAAAAAAATAAGCCTTAAAAATTCCTAAAGAGCTAAGACTGAAGCCGGATACTCCGGCCGAAACAAAAGCGATAATGAGTAATAAAATTATTTCAACGCCAAAGGGATAGGGAATTATGTTTTGGCGATTTTTAATTATTTTTTTTAGATGTGGCAAGAAACTTTTTAAGAACCAAACCCCGAAGCTTATTAAAATCATTGTTTCTAGAAGAGTGAGCGGCAAGCTATAGATTTTAAAACGAATTAGATAGGCCGGTAAGGCAAAAATTGTAAATAATAAAGCTAGGTCTAGCCGGGCAAAGGCTAAAATAATAAAAAATATTAAAAATAG
>CAIVBF010000077.1 GCA_903904095.1 uncultured bacterium
AAAAATTTTATCATCATACTTAAAGGACAGGCCAGAAAAATTCGGCAAAATATTAATTTCATTTACTAAAGAATAATCAACGCCTAAAAAATCAGGTAGCTTAAAAAGACTATAATTATCTTTAATATTTTTATCAGTAAAATTTAAAATGACTTTTTTCGTCGTCCTAAGGGCCAATTCAAATTTAGCTTTAATTGTATTTTGTAATCCACCAAATCTTTCTAGATGAGATTCGTTAATACCGGTTAGAAAAGAGTATTGAGGATTAACTAAATCGCAAACCTTATTTATATCGCCGATTTGATAGGCACCAATTTCAACGATAAAATAATCCGCTTCGGTAATCTCCCTTTGATGGGAAATAATAAAATAAGCAATTCCTAGGTCGGTATTAATATTATTTGGGGTATTTACTATTCTAAAACTACTTCCTAAAACAGTAGCTAATATTTCCTTTAGGCTTGTTTTACCGTAACTACCGGTAATACCGATAACCGGAATTTTAATTTCTGATAATATCTTTTTTGCTTGGCTAATCGCTTTTCTTTTTAAAAGATAATCAATCGGAGAAAATAAGTACAGAACTAACAGAGTTAACAACGGAAGCAATGGAATTAAAATGACAATTAATAGTAGAGCGAAAAAATGTAAAAAATAGATTGATAAAGTAATAAGAATAAATAGAGAGAAACAAAGCAAAAGATAAATCGCTCTAGCCTTTTGAGTCCAGTCAATTTTTTGCCTTTTTTCAAACAGCCCCCAGCGCCAATCACGATAAACAAAAGACAGAAACCGCCCAGCCTGGTAATCTTCTCTTTGCAAAATATAGATTAAGCCGCGAATTATATTCATAAATGCTTAAATAATATTTTTTTAAATTCTTCCGGTTCATCCAGAAAACAATAATGCCTGGACCCGGAAATAACTTCTAAAACTGCTTGATTATTTAAAGTCTTGAGTCTTTCGGCATAATTATAAGGAGTAGCATCGTCATCACGGCCCCAAATTAAAACTATCGGTAAATTTAATTTAGAATACGCCTCTTGCCTATCCTCACTAATTAAACGTTTATAGATATTTTCCATTTCACCTGATTCAAGATAATCGGAGCTAAGTGACTTCCCCGCCAAGCGCTGCCGCATTTTTTTATTGACAAACGGAAAAAGAAAACGGAAAACTTTTGAAGCAATAAATAATCTTTGCGATCTCCCCAGTCTTTCTCTTATAATCGCGCCACCGATTAGAATTAATTCTTTAGCCGGTTTACAAGAGCTTAGATATTCAACGGCGATTGCTCCGCCAACACTGTGTCCAATTAAAACTGGATTACTTATATCAAGTTTTAATAAAACATCTCCAACTAGTTTTGCGTATTCAGATAAGCCCCATTCTTCCTTCGGTGTTTCACTTCCGCCCCAACCCGGTAAATTAATAGCTATTAAATTAGGGATATCGCCAATTATTTTACAAAACAAATCAACCGGTGATTTCCAGCCCGGTAAAAACACGATTGCCTTTTCGGAATTAAAATCGGAACTTATTAAATAGCTAATTTTTAAGCCGGAGGCTATTAATTCTCTTCTTATCATAAGCGCTTTTAGTTGATTTTATTATAACATCTTAACCATAAAACCGAGAAACATCAATGTTTTATAATTTTATTGTTGACGCAAAAATAAAGATAGATTAATATATACACAGAAGATAGACATCGACTGATCGCTATCTTATCCGACGCGTTATTGCAAATAACGCGTGCAAATCTTCCAGACTTTCGAGTCGCTTAAACTTCGTTCTTACAAAAATGGTTTTTCATTTCTAAAAAAACTGAAAACAATGAAAAAACAAATGCAAGCAAATCGTTTTGGCCGGGCTGTTTTGATGGGTCGCATGATCACTACGTAAGATGCTATTGCGCGGTTATGTATGGATCGAATCGGGGGTTTCTGGAATGGAAGCCCCTTTTTTCTTACCTAAAAAACATTAACTAATATCTGTTAATAACTTCTCTTGCTTTTTCAAAAGCTTTTAACTAATATAGAAACATACCAATAACTTAGGATTATGTTGTTTGGCATAACGTTTGTTTATTTAATCCTGGGCTTTGGTCCATTCTCGCCAGCCGATGTTAATGCATCCGAAAAACTATCTTCCCCCCTGTACGCAGTTATTAAAGAAGCTAGCTATCGGAACATTGAACGCCCGGAAACATTTGGTATTGAACCAAAAACCCCGAGTGTTACCCCAAACGACTGGAACGAGCAAAGGACGCCAAATTTTGCCGGCGTCGTATCCAATTTCACAATACCGACAGGTGCTGATATGGCGACAAGGCAAAAGCTTAAGCTCGGAGGTATAACAAAAGAGGAAATGTTATACCTATGACAAAAAAATCCTCAAAAAATTGAATTTCCTTTCTACAGCAATCCTTCAGTTTTCTTTTTTCCGGAAATTCAATCCCCGCAACCTACAAGTCTCAAAATGAGACGCAAAAGCTAGAAGGCGATCCCTTAAACAAGTAAGACGCTCCTAATATGGAAAGCGCAAGGGCTAAACCTTCAAAAAACTAAAAGTGTGGACAGAAGAGCAATCTAACAAGGTTGCTCTTTTTCTTTTCCTAAGATATCTCTATTAAAAAAGGCAGCTCGGTTGAGAACTGCCTTTCTGTTCTATTCTTTCTAAAGTTTCCTTTCTTTTAATTTTTTAAAATAAAATATTTGTTATCCCTCTTTACCAGTTCTAAAATCTGTAAAAAGGCGTTTTTTATTGACTCGTGATCGCAGCCGATAAACGGCTCGGAATTACCGATTATAATCAAAAGATCCTGTGCTCGCGACATCGCTACATTAAAGCGACGAATATCTTTGTTAAATCCAATCTCTTGATCATCATTAGATCGGACCAAACTCGTTAAGACATCTTTTCTCTGCCCTCCTTGAATAGCATCAACCGTTATTACTAACTTTTCTAAGATCTCATCAATATTTTCAGGATTGACCAGCGCTTTAAAGCTAGTATGAAAAAGTAAATTATTCCGCAATTTCTTTTTCAATAAACGAACTTGAGCCATATAAGGAGTAATCACTACTAGGTCCGTAAGCTTCCGGCCATCATTAATATTTTTAATGGCCAGAGACATTAGCCTCTTTAGCAAGATACTTACTTCAAGCGGATTATTCCAAGAACTCCCTTCCCGATATTCGCTCGTTGAACATAATTCCTTGGTATCTAGAAAAATTACTGAACCGGAACTATTAGGATTAAAGCGTCCGGGGATAAGTTTTCCTTCATAGAAAGTATTAACGATTTCAACAATCTTCGGAAGCGAGCGGCGATTAACCCGTAACATGCTGGTTAACAAATATTGATTGCCGACCAGCGAATTGAAGAATCCATCACAGAAATATTCTATTTTCTGCTGGCTTAGACGGGATATTTCATACAGATAATCTTTCAAAGATTTCGGAACAGGAATGTTTCCTAGCTGTTTATTATCGCCAATCAAAACTAATTTTTTTCTGGCAGCTAAAAAAAGCGGAAAAATTTCTAGACACAAACCCTTGCTTGCCTCATCGCAAAAAATTACATCAGACTGAAAATTATCATTTTTGAATTCGTTCAGAGTCAAGAATCCGTCAATCGTCGCAGCGATTACCGTTCCCCTTCTGCGCCAATCATCATTATCATCATAAGCACCACTAATAAAATCATTAAGGACTTCTGATCTATGATAAATCGGCCGATTACTCATATGAAATTTTTGGGCCTCCGGCGAAATCACATCAAGATTATTTCCCAGTCTGAGAATCCTACTATAGCCGACATGTTTAGCAACTTCAATAACTAAGTTATCAACTCCTAAATTACTATGAGAAACCAGGAGCACATTATAACCTCTGTCTATGAAAGCCCTAACCGCTATCGCCGAAACAAAAGTTTTTCCAGTACCGGCCGGCCCAATCAAAGTACTAATCGGCGTATCGCTTAAGATATCCATCAGAGCAGACACTTGATAGGTATCACGTAAAATTTTACGCGAAGACTCATCTAGGCCAATCTCATTAGGATATTGGATTACTTGTCTGACCGATAACGGGTTAACGACAGCCGAACAGACAAAAGAAGCGGGGACAGATAATGACTCATAGTAGCCGCTAAACCCATTAAGCAATAATTGCACAACACGATTCATCCGAATAATCTTTCTTGACTGCAAAAACAGGCTTAGCTTAACAGCTTTCAGTTTTATTAATTGCCAGGCGACCACCGGTTTAGACAAACGAATCGTAACTCCCGCATTGTCAACCATAATCACAGTTGATTCAATCAACAAATCGCCGGAGTAAAAACTTAGTTCAGACCCCGCCTCATCAGAAAGGATAACTCGGTCGCCGATTGAAAAAAGCGGCAAGCCCAAGTATTCATTCCGAACCGAAAACTGCAGTTGACTAATCATTTTTTTATTAGCCGGCAATTTAACAGGAAACGAAAATTGTTTCACCTCCAAAATCCAGTCATGCATCCATTTAAGAAAGTGGCGAGAAATATCTACTGAATCCGCCAAGAAGTCCGCAAAATCTGGGCCTGGATCAGGTTGAAATTTGTTAAATAATTCCCGATTGGGAACATAATAATTAATGTCTTCTACTGACCGGCTAAACACTAATTGCTTAACCGGTCGCGGAAATGGCTGCAAGAGCAAGCGGTCAAAATCATCCCAGCTACTATAATTAATATCGTCATAATCATTAAGACCATAAACGAAAGTTAAAACAGACTGGAAATCTTTTTCTCCGCCAAAAACAGAGGCAACGCGGGCATTCGGATAAACTTTTTTAATTTTAACCGCCAAATCAAGCTTATGATTAACAGTTAAAATTAGGCAGTCGGGAAAACTATTTCCCTTAATGATTTCTGAGAAACCCAGACGAATTACTTCAAAGGATTCCTTGCCTGAAAGATGTTTTGAAAAAACATCAGTCGGTGATTCATTGACAACGATAATTTTTGCCATTTCCAGGGGCCCCGTTTCACTACGGGACAAGAGCTTTTTTGGTTACTATTAATTTATTTTAGTTTATTTTTAAGGTGCAAATTTTCCTATCATCTTAAAAGAAATCCTTAATTTAGTCAAATAGAAATTCCTAATATAATATGTTAAACTGGAGTTATGTCTAAAACTAAACCAAAACTTATAATCATTGATGGAAACGCCCTTGTTCACCGTAGTTTTCACGCTATCCCACCGACTCTTCGTACTAAAGACGGCCGTTTAGTTAATGCTGTTTACGGATTTACTTCTTTTCTTCTAAAAGCCTTAAACGAATTTCATCCGGAATATGTTGTTTTGACTTTAGATAAAAAAGGACCAACTTTTCGTCATGAAGCTTACGCCGAATATAAAGCGACTCGTGTTAAAGCGCCCGATGAGTTATACGAACAAATTCCCTTAGTCAAAGAAGTGGCCGAGGCTTTTAATATTCCAATTTTTGAACTAAGCGGTTTTGAGGCTGATGACTTAATCGGCACGATTTGTGCTCAAGCGCAAAATGAAAAAAATTTAGAAAAAATAATTATTACCGGCGACCTTGATACTCTTCAGTTAGTAAACGGAAAAACAAAAGTTTATACGATGAGCCGCGGCCTGAGCGATTGCGTTTTGTATGATGACGACAAAGTCAGAGAGCGATATAATTTAAATCCTGATCAAATTATTGACTATAAAGCTTTGCGCGGCGATCCGAGCGATAATATCCCTGGAGTTAAAGGAATCGGTGAAAAAACGGCGATTGAATTATTAAATGACTTTAAAACTCTAGATGGCGTTTACAAGGCCGTGGAAAAAAATGATAAAAAAATTCGCGAAAGAATATTGGACTTATTAAAAGAATATAAAGCTAACGCTTACTTAAGCCAGGAACTAGCGACTATTAATTTAGAGGCACCGATTAAATTTATCTTAAACGATATTTCTTATTCAAACTTTAAGCTTGATAAAGTTATTAATTTGTTTAGTGAATTTGAATTTCGTTCTCTTTTAACTAAAGTTAAAGATTTGCGAGATACTTTAAATAAAGATCATAATTCTTCTTCTAATAAAAACCAGACCGAAGAAGAAAAGGAAAATAATCCCAGCGCGGAAGATAAATTTAAACGAAACGAAAAAGATTTTAAATATGAATTAGTTGATAGCGACAAGAAATTTGAAATATTCTTAAAAAAATTAAAAGAGCAGAAAGCTTTTACGCTTGATACGGAAACTTCCGGGCTTGATACCCTAAACGATAGTTTAATCGGCTTAAGTTTCTCCTGGAAAAAAGGTGAGGCTTATTTTATTTTAAATACACCGGCTCGTTTAGAAAAACTAAAACCGATTCTGGAGAATGAAAAGATAAAAAAGTATGGCCATAATTTAAAATTTGATTTTAAGATTTTAAGAAACCAGGGCGTTAATTTAAAAGGGATTGCTTTTGATACGATGCTGGCTTCTTATTTATTAAATCCATCAAGCCGCCAGCATAATTTAGACTCACTTGTTTTTACCGAACTGGGTTTTGAAAAAATAAGCAAACAAAATTTAGTGGCTACTCAGCCGACGCAATTAACTCTAGATTTTCAATCAATTGATCCGAATAAATTAAGCCTTTACTCCTGCGAAGATGCTGATTTTACTAACCGCCTAGTAAGCGGGCTAGAAAAAAAATTAAAACAGGAGGAATTATTTGATTTATTTACCAGAATTGAGATGCCGTTAATTGAAGTTCTCGGCGTTATGGAAAATAACGGCATAAAATTAGAAATACCGCCGCTTAATAAATTAGGCGAAGAGGTTGGTAAAAAATTAGATAATTTAGAAAAGGAAATTCATAAATTAGCCAAGACAAAATTTAATATTAATTCAACTAAACAATTAAAAGAGGTTCTATTTGAAAAACTGGAGATACCGACCGCCAATCTTAAAAAAACTAAGACTGGTTTTTCAACGGCGGAAGATGAGCTTGAAAAATTAAAAGATCTGCATCCGATCATTTCCCTTCTTCAGGAATACCGAGAATTAAATAAACTAGCCTCAACTTACTTAAACGCTTTGCCAAACATGGTTAATAAGAAAACCGGACGCATTCATAGTAATTTTAACCAGACAATCGCCGCCACCGGACGATTATCGTCAACTGAGCCGAACTTACAAAATATTCCGACTAGAACCGAGGAAGGTAGAAAAATTAGAAATGCTTTTGTCGCCGCTTCCGGCTATAAATTAGTTAGTTTTGATTATTCCCAGATTGAACTTCGTTTAGCCGCTCATATGGCCAACGATAAAAAAATGATTAAAGCTTTTAAAGATCAGGAGGATATTCATCGCGCTACCGCCGCCGAAATTAATGGCGTTAAGTTAGAAGATGTTACTAAAAAGATGCGCCAGGAAGCGAAAGCAATTAATTTTGGAATTTTATATGGGCAAGGTCCACACGGTTTAGCGCAAAGCGCCGGGATTTCTTATACAGAAGCCAGAGAATTTATTGATAAATATTTTATCGCCTACCCTAACGTTCAAAAAACAATTGCTAACTATATTAAAGAGGCTAACGATAATGGTTATGCCTTAACACTATTCGGTAGACGCCGACCATTACCGGAAATTAATTCAAGCATCCCGATGATTAGAAAGAGCGCCGAAAGAATGGCAATTAATACTCAGATCGAAGAGCACACGTCTGAACTCCAGTCACTC
>CAIVBF010000078.1 GCA_903904095.1 uncultured bacterium
ATATAAAGTGGCAAATCCCTAATTACCGCAAACCGGAACGAAATAAGAACTGGTATGTTATAGCTAGTATATTTATAGTTATTGCCCTATTTTTCTGCTTTTTTGCCTTAACTAAATGGCATCTCGTATTCTTAGGCTATGGCTCTAATTTCCTATTTGCCCTGATAATTATAATATCAGCGATAATTATGATAATTAATGAGAGTCAGCCGGTCGCCATGCTTGACTGCGAACTGGGTCCAGAAGGTTTTAAGTTAGCCGGCCGTTTATACGAGTACAATGACTTAAAGAATTTCTCAGTGTTATATATCCCGAAAGAAGGTTTAAAGAATCTTTATTTTGAATTTAATAGCTCCCTTAGCCAAAGACTTTCAATCCCCCTCCGTAGTCTGGACCCTCTAACTATCCGAAATTTTCTTTTGAAATATTTAAAAGAAGACCTGGAAAGAACCGAGGCTCCCTTGTCTGAACAGTTGACGAAAATGCTAAAACTATAATAGAATAAGAACATTAAGCATCCATCGTTCAACGGATAGGACGTAAGCTTGCGGAGTTTAAAATCCAGGTTCGATTCCTGGTGGATGCACATTTTATAGTTAATAATTTATAAATTATTAATGGCCCTATGCTCAGTCTTAATTCCCCTCTAGAAGAATTAAACCGCGTCGGCAAAACTAACGCTAAACTATTAAAAAAGTTAGGTCTCGGAAATATCCAAGACCTGCTTTTTTATTTCCCATATCGTTATGATGATTTTACCAAAAACTCATTAATCGCCGATCTGGAAAAAGGGCAAAACGCTAATATTATCGGGACGGTTGAATTAATCCAAAACCGAAAAAGTTTTAAAAGGCGAATTTATGTTACTGAAGCGCTCGTCGCCGATGAAAGCGAAACGATTAAAATAATTTGGTTTAATCAAGCCTTCCTAACAAAAACTTTAAAAGTCGGTGATAAAATTTCTATTGCTGGGTTAGTCTCGGAAAACAATGGCCAGCTCGCTTTTATCTCGCCGCAATATGAAAAAGTTTATGATAACAATTTAGTAAATACCAGCGGCCTAATTCCGAATTACCATAGCACCGAAAATTTAACTCAAAAACAAATCCGCTATTTAATAAAGCAGGTTATTAGTTTAAGAACCTCCGTTGAAGACTGGTTACCGTATAAAATAAAAGACAAATTAAATTTATTAGATTTAAGCGAGGCCTTATATAAAATTCATTTTCCGAAAAGCGATGAAGACGTATTAAGCGCTAAGCATCGCCTAGCTTATAACGAAATATTTTTACTTTGCCTCAAGGCGCAGATAGTTAAAGAAAAATTAAAGAAACGCCAAGCGCAAAAAATTATTTTTCAAAAAGAAAAGACAAAAGAATTTGTTGATTCCCTGCCTTTTAAATTAAGCGATGCTCAGAAAAAATCCGCCTGGGAAATATTAAAAGATTTAGAAAAAACCACGCCGATGAACCGTCTTTTAGAGGGCGATGTTGGGAGCGGAAAAACTTTAGTCGCAATAATGGCGATTCTAAATACCGCTTTAAATAAGGAGCAAAGCGCTTTAATGGTCCCAACCGGTATTCTAGCGACTCAGCATTTTAATTCTTTAACCAGAATTTTAGCCCCTTATAATTTTAAAATAGCTTTAATGACTGGCACAAAAAAACCGGCTGACTATAAAGATTTAGACATAATAATTGGTACTCATGCTTTAATTGCCGATAAAGTTAAGTTTGATAAACTCGCTTTAGTTATTGTTGATGAACAGCATCGCTTCGGCGTTGAACAGCGCCAAAGATTATTAAATTTTAATGATAACGCAAATAAATTAACGCCTCATTTTTTATCAATGACGGCAACACCAATCCCCCGCTCTCTCGCTTTAACTTTATACGGCGATTTAGATTTATCAATTATTGATGAAATGCCTATCGGCCGTAAAAAAATAATTACCCGCTTAGTTAAGGAGGATAATAGAAATTTAGCTTATGAATTTATTAGGAAAGAAATAAAAAATGGCCGCCAGGCTTATGTTATTTGTCCGATGATTGATGAGTCCGATCGTCTAGGCGTAAAATCCGTTAAGGCCGAGCACTTAAAATTAAACGAAGAAATATTTCCGGAGTTATCCGTTGGCTTGCTACACGGAAAGATGAAGGCTAAAGAAAAAGAAATAGTCATGCAAGAATTTTTGGCCGGCAAAATATCCGTTATTGTCGCGACCTCTTTAATTGAAGTTGGTATTGATGTGCCAAATGCGACAATAATGATTATTGAAGGCGCTGATCGTTTCGGCTTAGCGCAGTTGCATCAATTCCGCGGCCGAATCGGCCGCAGTGATTTACAATCCTATTGTTTCTTATTCCCTTCGCGCGAAGAAATAAGTAATCCGAAAACTTTAGAGCGCCTAGACGCTCTAACAAAATATAATGACGGTTTTGAACTGGCGAAGATTGATTTAAAATTAAGAGGCGAGGGCGAATTATACGGCTTAAGCCAAAGCGGCTGGCCGGAATTGCAAATTGCTTCTATTTTTGATTATGAAATAATTAAAGAAGCAAAAAACGAAATAGAAATATTGCTATCTGAAAATCCGGGATTAAATAATTATCCTTTATTAAAAAATAAACTAACGGAGCTAGGATATCAGACTCATTCTCATTTAGAATAAATAATTTTAGACAAGAAAAAAAGAGATTAAACATTTGTTGTTAGAATCTCTTTTTTTGCACTTTTCGTGCAAAGCTACCCTTAGCTTATGCCTCCTTTCTCCAGAAGAAAAGATACTTGTTCGGAATCCAGTAGTAGATAACGAACGGGAGACAGATAAGCGTAAGAAAGTAATGCGGGGTGTGAATCCAGTTATCAGACAAAAAATTGCCCGAGATAGCTGGGTCGGCTGGTTTCAAGATGCCGAACATTAAAATTAGAAAGAACAGGGACACCAACGAGGCAAAAACGAATTCAATTGCGCCGATAATCTTTGCCAAAATTATTACGCTAATAATTTCCGAAACGACTCCTTTCCTTTTCATAACAACCAGTTTTAGTGTACTACAATTATACTATATTTATATGATATTGTCAAGCTTAGTATATTCAAAGAACTCAAAAAAATACAAAAATAACCTAATATTAGCAAAATACTACAAAACAATATTAATGAGCTTTTTCTCAATATAAATGGTTTTCTTAATCTCTTGTCCGTTAATTAACTTTATAATCTTCTCGCGTTCAAGTGCTAATTTTTCAATTTCTTCTTTCCCTAAATCCGAAGCGACAAGCATTTCGTCGCGCATTTTTCCGTTAACTGAGATAACAATGGTCATTTCCTCCTCCCCTTCTTCAACTAATTTTTGATCATATGCTGGCCAAGCGCTTAAGAAAATAGATTTTGTGTTTCCTAGTGCCGCCCAAATTTCTTCGCACATATGTGGCGCAAACGGCGAGAAAACGCTAATTAATTTAAGGTAGTCACTTTTCTTAATTGTTTCTTCTTTTTCTAATTCATTAGCCACAATCATTAAAGAACTGATGGCCG
>CAIVBF010000079.1 GCA_903904095.1 uncultured bacterium
ATTTGAGCGCGAGTAAAAATCTGGAGCTTTTGCTTCAGAAATATCCTATTCAGAAGAATATCGCCAAAATCAGGGAATTGACCGGCATAATTCGTTTCCAGGAACGAAATTTCGATAAGGCGCTTGAAGCCTTTATCAAATTTTTTTGTGTTAATGTCAAAAGAAAAAGAAAACTCAAACGATTCTGCTATACTTAACGCTAAGGACTTTATTGAAATGCAGGGAGAAGTTGTAGAGTTAATGCCTGCGGCGACCTTCCGAGTTTCTTTAGAAAACGGTCACGAAATTTTAGCTCATTTATCCGGTAAAATGCGAATGAACAAGATTCGCTTATTGCCTGGCGATAAGGTTAAAATGCAAATTAGCCCTTACGACTTAACTAAGGGTAGAATAATTTATCGTAACTAAATTAGAATATTTTCAAAAGATTGAAATAAACTTATTAATTATTGGATTGTTAAAATATGAAAGTACGAGCTAGTGCAAAAAAAATCTGTAAAGATTGCAAAGTAGTAAGACGTGGAGGTCGAGTCCATGTTATTTGTAAAAACCCTAAACATAAACAAAGACAGGGCTAACTTATTTTATATATGGCAGTAAGAATCGCCGGGGTTAATATCCCAATTGATAAAAGAGTAGAAATTGCTCTAACTTATATTCACGGAATTGGACGCGTTCGTTCTAATGTTATTTTAGAGAGCGCTAAAGTTAATCGTGATACTCGCGTTAAAGATCTTAAAGAAGCGGAAGTTAATTTACTTCGTGAAATTGTTGAAAAGAAATATATTGTTGAAGGTGATTTAAGACGCGAGGTTCAAAGTAATATTAAAAGATTAAAAGAGATTGGCTGCTATCGCGGTACTCGTCATGCTAAGCATTTGCCAGTTCGCGGTCAAGGAACTAAGAATAATAACCGAACCGTTCGTGGCAATAAGAGAATGACTGCTGCTAGTGGCAAGAGTAAAGCTGGTTTACAAAAGACTTAAAGATTTCTTTTTAAATAGTCGTCTATCAATTATAAATGATTAAAATATGTCTGAAGAAGTAAAAAAAGAAGATAGCTCTGAAAATAACGGAGCCGAAAAAAAAGCTGAAAATAAAGAGCCTAAAGCTGCTCCTACTCTTAAAGTTGAAGAAAAAGAAGAGAAGGATGATAAGGAAGGCGTTGAATTTTCTTTTGATTCATCTGATGAAGAATTGCCAGAAGAAATTAAACAGAAATTAGAAAAGAATAAACAGGCTAGAGCAAAAAAGAAATTAATCAAGAAAAAGAAAAAAAGAGTAGCGAGAATTGTTAAGGTTGGCCGCGCTTATATCCAGGCCACTTATAACAATACTATGATTACTTTAGCTGATAATAATGGTGATGTTATTGCTTGGGCTAGTGCTGGTTTAGCTGGTTTTAAAGGAGCTAAAAAGGCAACTCCTTATGCCGCTCAGATTATTACTAAAATTGCCGCTCAAAAAGCGAAAGAAGAATATGGTTTAGAGGAAGTAAGCGTCTTTGTTTCTGGTGTAGGAACCGGCCGAGAAGCGGCTATCCGCGCTTTAAACGCTAATGGATTAAATGTTTCGTCCATTAAAGACACAACCCCGGTGCCTCATAACGGTTGCCGTCCTAAGAAACCACGTAGAGTTTAATAAATATAAAAATTATATATGGGTAGAAATCTTGATAGTAAATGTAAACAATGCCGTCGTGTCGGTGAAAAACTTTTCTTAAAAGGAGAACGTTGTATGAGTCCTAAGTGTGCTATGGTTAAACGTAACTATGCCCCTGGTTTTCATGGACCTAAAGGTAAGAAACGCTTAAGTGACTACGGTTTGCAATTACAGGAGAAACAAAAGGCTAAAAAGTTCTATGGCATGCTTGAAAAGCAATTCCATTTAACTTTTGTTAAAGCTTCTAAGAAAAAAGGTGATGCTGGTAAGAATTTCTTAAGAGCCTTAGAAAGTCGTTTAGATAATGTTATTTTCCGTTTAGGCTGGGCTTCATCCCGCTCACAGGCCAGACAGCTTGTTACCCATGGTCATTTTACGGTTAATGGACGAAAAACAGATATCCCATCATTTGCTGTTAAAGTAGGCCAAGTTTTAAAAATTAGAAAAAGCAGCCAATCAAATAGATATTTCAGAAATTTAGGCGAGAAAGTTAAAAAAGCAGAACGTCCAAGTTGGTTAAATTTTGATGCTTCTGATTTAAGTGCGAAAGCCTTACATGAACCTAAAGAAACTGATTTACCACAGAACTTCAATGTTCAAATGATTATTGAGTATTACTCAAAATAAAATAAATGACCACTGCGAATATTATCCGCATCTGGCCACTAAATTATTATGCAAAATATTGCTAACCCAAAAAAAATAGATTTTAAGTCAGGGGAAACTGCTAATGACGGTATTATCACGGTTGAACCATTATTTCCTGGCTACGGTATGACTCTTGGTAATTCTTTACGCCGCGTATTATTGTCTTCTTTGTCTGGCGCTGCGGTTATCGGAGTAAAGATTAAAGGAGCTAACCATGAATTCATGGCCTTACCTCATGTTAAAGAAGATGTCCTTGAATTAATTTTAAACTTAAAGCAGTTACGATTGAAGATGCATACTGAAGAGGAAGTTAGATTAGAGTTAAAAGTTAAGGGGAAGAAAACTGTTACCGCCGCCGATATTACTAAGAATAGCGATGCGGTAATAAAAAATCCTGAATTAGTTTTAGCTCATATTACCGATGAAATGGGCAGTTTAGAAATAGAAATAGTCGCTCATGAAGGACGTGGCTATAAGATGGCCGAAGCGGCTAAGAAAGAAAATAGAGAGATCGGTTACATGGAAATTGACTCTGTTTTTTCTCCAGTTACCTTAGTAAGTATTGACGTTGAAAATACTCGTGTTGGTAAAATGACTAACTGGGATAAATTAATTTTAAATGTTAAGACCGACGGAACAATTACTCCGGAAAATGCTTTCAATGAAGCTGTTAAAATATTAGTTGAGCAATTTAATTCGCTATTATCATTAAAAAATAATTCCGAAGAGATTGCTGAAGAAATAGCCGTAGCTGATTTATCTTCGGAAGAAGATGAAGAGGAAGTTGAAGAAGAAAAGGTAGTAAAAAAAGAAAAAAAGGAAAAGAAAGAAAAAAAAGTTAAAAAATAATTTTATTGATTTAAATTGATCTAATATGCGTCACCGAAATAAAAATAAAATTCTTGATCGTAAAAAAGCGCCACGTGAACTTATGTTGCGTAATTTAGCTTCCAGTATTTTATTGTACGAAAAAGTAAAAACAACTAAAGCAAAAGCTCAGGCGGTTCGTCCTCTAGTAGAAAAGATGATTACATCTTCTAAGGCCGGGGATTTAGCGGCTCGTCGCGGTTTAATCAAAGTTTTATTACAGAAAAACGCTGTTAAGAAAACTTTAGAAGTTTTAGGTGTTCGTTATCAAAGTCGTCCGGGTGGTTATACTCGTACTACTAAATTAGGTACTCGCCAAGGCGATGGTGCCGAAATGGTTCAGATTGAATTAGTATAATTATATGATTAAAATTGAAAGAAAATTACATAAAATTGATGCTACCGATAAAACAATCGGTCGTATGGCAACTCAAATAGCTATTACGTTGCGCGGTAAGAATAAGCCAGAATTTCAACCTCATTTAGACATGGGCGATATCGTTGAAGTTTCTAATATTGATAAGGTTAAATTTACTGGCAAAAAACTTGATCAAAAACAGTATCATCATTTTTCCGGTTATTTAGGTGGTTTAAAATCTAAGAAAATGTCTTCAATATACGAGAAAAATCCGGCCGAAATATTACAGAGAGCAGTTAGAGAAATGTTACCTGATGTTAAGTTTAGAACTAACATGTTGAGAAGATTAATTATCAAATAATATGCCAGAAAAAAAAGTAAAAGAAATAAAGCCTAAAGAAGCTGTGGAAATCTTAACAGAGGAACCTGTTGAAGAGGAAAAGGATTGGGCAAAAAATGAAACTGTTGAGTTCAGCGGTAAATATATTAAAGCAGTTGGTCGCCGTAAGAAAGCTACTGCCCAGGTTCGTTTATACGAAAATGGCAAAGGCGTTATTATGGTTAACGGACAACGTGCTAGTGTATATTTTCCTGGTGATGGTTTTAATGTTATTACTCAACCTTTGAAAGTAACTGGCCGAAACCGTGATTTTAATTTTTCTGTTTTAGTTAGCGGCGGTGGTAAGAATGGTCAATTAGAAGCTGTTCGTTTAGGAATTAGCCGTACTATTTTTGCTCTTGATCCTAATACTAAAGAAGCTTTGAAGGTTAATAACTTCTTAACTCGTGATCCTCGTCAAGTTGAAAGAAAGAAACCGGGTCTGCGTAAAGCTCGTAAAGCCCCGCAATGGAGTAAACGTTAAGCGCTATATTTATATATCAAAAAACACCTTTCCCGAGGTGTTTTTTGTATGTTTTTCTGTTATAATTTCAAATATGGATAATATCTTGAAAAAAATAAGCGAACTTCATGAACGTTTCTTAAAAACGCGGTCTTTTTTAAATATTGATAAAAAATTACTGCAATTGAAGGAATTGAAAGAGCGAATGTCTAACTCTAATTTCTGGCAAGACCAGAAAGAAGCTGTTTATGTTAGCCAGTTAGCGGAAAATTTAAATAAGGAGATAAATATCTTTGAAAAAATAAGTGATGAGATTAAGGATGTTGAAGAACTAGCCTCTTTATCGGAAACAGATGAGGATAGTAATCTTGAAGATGAGTTAACTAAAAAATATGAGGCCTTGAGCGAAGAAATAGCCGAACTTGATTTTTTAGCCCTATTTTCTGAACATTATGACATAAATAATGCCTTATTATCTATTCATTCCGGAACGGGCGGAATTGACGCTCAGGACTGGGCGGAAATGCTTGAAAGAATGTATTTAAGATATGCCGAAAAGAGAAACTTTAAAGTTGAGATACTGGACTTAAATTATGGCCAAGAAGCGGGGATTAAGAGCGCTATGCTTAGAATTAGCGGTGAATATGCCTATGGGTATTTAAAGAGCGAAAATGGCGTCCATCGTTTATTACGTAATTCGCCTTTTAATGCCGATGGCTTGCGCCAGACCTCCTTTGCTTTAGTTGAGGTTATTCCGGAATTACCGGACGATGAATCAGTTTCTATTCGTGATGAAGATATTAGAATTGATGTTTTTCGTTCATCCGGACCAGGCGGCCAAAGCGTTAATACAACCGATTCAGCCGTTAGAATTGTTCATATTCCGACTGGAATTACTGTTTCTTGCCAGAGCGAAAGATCGCAGCATCAGAATAAAGAAAACGCTTTTAAAATTCTAAAGGCGAAATTAACTCAGTTGGCTGTTTCCGAACGAGAAGGTGAAGAGCGGAAATTAAAAGGAGAATTGACTAAGGCGGAATGGGGAAGACAGATTCGATCTTATTTCTTATACGGTAATCGGCTCGTGAAAGATCATCGGACTGATTTTGAGACATCTAACGTTGAATCAGTACTAGATGGGGATTTAAATGGTTTTATTGAATCGTATTTAAGATTTATAAAAAAATAGTTTTATTTTTTTCTTACTTTTCTTTTAAATTTTCTTCATATTCTTTTTGTTAAAATATCATTGTATTAATGATATTTTTTTATGCGTTTCTATAAATCGCCATCACGACTTTTTCTGTTAGTTAATCTTTTAGTAATCTTCATAATTTTTGCTATTGGGTTTAGATCAAATATTTATCAAAAGAAAATAGATAAGAATGATTTAGCTCATTATAATGGGAAAAACATTAGTTTTACCGGTTTTGTTTGCGAAGAAGCCGATGTTGATTATAAAAGCCGCCGTTTGACTATTTGTTCCGCTGGC
>CAIVBF010000080.1 GCA_903904095.1 uncultured bacterium
AATTAATTTAAAGAGTCTTTATTTTCTAAAAAATGACTCAAAAAAACTTTATGAAAATACTTATTATTGACGATGAAAGAGCGATTACTGAATTTTTAAAGGTCGGACTTGAGACAAGGTTATTTGATGTTGAAATAGCTTACGACGGAGAGCGCGGCGCCTTTTTGGGACGGACCGGAAATTACGATCTAATTATTCTTGATTATAATCTACCTAAATTAAATGGAGCAGAAGTTTTAAAAGAAATTCGTTATGAGAAAAAGCACACGCCAGTGATTATGTTAAGCGTTAGATCGGAAATAATTACTAAAAAAGAAATATTTGAATTAGGCGCCGATGATTACCTAACAAAACCATTCTTATTTGAAGAATTATTTCTTCATATTAAAGCAATTTTAAAAAGGCCGGCTAAAACGGAGGGTACTGTTTTTAAAATTGATAATTTAACTTTAAGCACAAAAACAAATATTGTTCGTCGCGGCAGCAGAGAACTTTATCTGACACGTCGTGAATTTACTCTGCTTGAGTACTTGATGCGCAATCGCGGAAAAATTGTTTCCAGACAACAAATTCTAGAACAAGTCTGGGATTATAACGCTGATCCGTTTTCTAATTCAATAGAGGCACACATTACCAGTTTGCGACGTAAACTGAACATAAATAAAAACCGCAACCTGATTTATAATTTTCCCGGTCGCGGCTATAAAATGGCTTTAAAAAAATTAGGAGCTTATTACCTAACGAATCAAACAGACTCCGAAGAATAGAAATTACATTAAACTTATAAACTCTTCAATATATTCTCGGGTATTGGCCAGGCGCGGCACTTTATTTTGGCCGCCAAGTTTATTCTTATTCTTCAACCAATCATAAAAAAGATTCTGACGAACTGAAATAATTTCTGGGAAACCGAGACTGATATCTTTATAGCGCTTTGCTTCATAGTCGGAGTTAAGAGATTTTAGAGTTGTATCTAAAATTTCAGAAAACTTTTTTAAGTCGTCCGGCTCTTTAGAAAATTCAATAAGCCACTGATGTCGCCCGCTGAGATTTTCTTTAATATAAATAGGAGCGGCGCTGTATTCACGAATCTCGGCGCCTGTTTTTAAGCAGGCTTCTTCTAAGCCATTGTCAGCATTGCCGACCATTAATTCTTCGCCAAAAGCATTTATGTAATGTTTGGTTCGTCCAGAAATTTTAATTTTCGGCGGATTGAGACTAGTGAAAATTACAGTATCACCAATCATGTATCGCCAGAGCCCACCGTTAGTGGAGATTACCAAGGCATAATTTTTATTGATTTTAACATCAGCAATAGAAATCACTTTTGGTTTTTCAATATTTAAATCTTCAAAAGGAATGAATTCATAAAAAATACCATAATCAAGAGCGAGCAACATATCAGAATCGCCAGATTTTTCATTCATGGCAAAAAATCCCTCTGAAGCATTATAGACTTCCAGATATTTTACTTTATCGCTAGGAATAATCCTTTTAAATTGATCCCGATAAGGTTCAAAGCTTATTCCCCCATGAATAAACAACTCTAAATTAGGCCAAATATCTAGGATACTTTTTTTGCCGGTTTTTTCAAGAAGCCTATATAATAAAACAAGCATCCAAGAAGGAACTCCCATCAAACAAGTAATATTTTGTTTAGATGATGCATCAATAATCTTATTTAATTTTTCCTCCCATTCTCCAAATAAAGCAATATTCAGTTCCGGTGTTCTAGAAAAATAAGTCCAAAAAGGTAAATTACTCATTAGGATTGCTGACAGATCTCCAACATAAAAATCACTATCATTTTTCTGTTGTGTCCCGCCGAGCGTCAAGGTTTTCCCGGAGAATAAAGAGCTATTTTTATTTTCTTTTAAGTAGGATGCGATTAAATCTGTCCCGCAATTATAATGACATTTTTTTAATGAATCGCGGGTGACCGGGATAAACTTGCTTTTCGCGCCGGTAGTGCCTGATGATTTTGCAAAACCAATTATTTTTCCCGGCCAAAGAATATTTTTTTCTTTTTTTTTCATCCTCTCTATATATGGTTGTAGATCCTCATAAGATTGGAGAGGCACTTGCGCTTGAAATTGCTCCAGAGTTTTTATTTTATTATAACCATAAAGGCGGCCCCATTTTGTCTTTGAAGACTTCCCTACTAAATACTTTAAAACCCGCAATTGAATTTCCGCGGGTTCTTTTTTAAAAATTTTAGCGGCCCTTTTCCGTCCCGAAAAAGGTAAACTAAATAAGGAATTAAAAATCAACATTCATTTTCATGCAATTATTTATAAAAACTTTTTTCCTTTTATTTTATCGGGCATATATTCCTGATCACCATCATCTTCTAAGGGGGTATATTTATATCCCTTAGAGTATCCGATATCTTTCATTAATTTTGTTGGGGCATTCCTTAAATATAGAGGGACTGGTAGATTGCCGCTTTTTTCAACTTCGGCTTTCGCTTTTTCATAGGCCATGTAGGCAGTAATATTTTTAGGCGACTTGGCTAAATAAATAACCGTATGAGCCAAATGAACGCCGCATTCCGGCAAACCAAGTTTTTTAACAGCATCATAAGAAGCCATCGCTAACAATAGAGCACTGTTATTAGCCAGACCAACATCTTCGCTAGCGAAACGAACTAAGCGACGCGCTACATATAGAGGATCTTCTCCGGCCTCAATCATCCGGCACAGATAATAAACGGCTGCATCCGCATTACCGCCGCGCATTGATTTATGAAGAGCGGAGATTAAATTATAATGTTCTTCGCCTTTTTTATCATACAATAAATTTGGCTTGTTAACTATTTCTTTAACTAATTGCAAGGTTATTTTTGAATTTTTTGAATTTTCGCCAGAAACAGATTCAACCGCGCTTTCTAATATTCCCAAAGCTCTTCTAGCATCGCCATTAGCTAATCGCGAAATTAAACCAATCACATCAGTATTTAATTTAACTTTTAAACTAGAGGTCGCTCTTTTAATAATAAGTTCCAGATCTTCCGATGTTAAAGCCTCTAAAATAGCCACCTTAACTCGTGATAGAAGAGCGCCATTAACCGCAAAGCTAGGGTTCTCAGTTGTTGCCCCAATTAAAGTAATCGTACCATTCTCAACCTGCGGCAAAAGAGCGTCCTGTTGAGATTTATTCCAGCGATGTATTTCATCAATAAATAAGATTGTTTTAACGCCTAATCTTTTACTGGATTTTGCCCTATCAACAATAACTTTTAAATCTTTCACCCCACTGGAAGTCGCTGATAGTTCAACAAATTCCGCTTTCGTTTCTTTAGCAATTATAAAAGCCAGGGTAGTTTTACCGCTCCCCGGAGGGCCCCAAAATATCAAAGAAGGGACCGTGTCATTCTTTATTGCCTGATAAAGCCAAGTACTCTCACCGATAATTTTTTCCTGCCCCGCAAATTCTTTAAAATTATTAGGCCGCAGATACGAAGCTAGTGGTAAATCTTTAAGCATAAAATATACTGTATTTATTTTTTAATTTTCGGCCATTTAAAATAGCTTTTTATCTTTTTCTCTTCTTCATGAGCAAATAAACCAATTATTGAAAATATGATAGCAATAATTAAAATAATTATAATGCTAATAATTTGGGCTTTCATAATAATTAATTGTTAATACTAATAAACTTAAATCCTTTTAGAGCGAGGATGGACCGCGCATACTTTTTCTTTAAATTACTTACAGATAAAGAAAATAAAAGCGGTAAACCAATTCCCATGACAAGATAAATAAACCAGGTATGTTCAACCTTATAATTAAAGAAGATATTGGACAGTGAACCGCGGGAGACTAAAGAAAATTTATAAAAAACATAATTAATCAAAAAGAAAACAAATAAATGTAGGGCCATGATGTTAAAAGTGTTTTGTCCAATCTTAAGGACAAAACTATTGTCCGAAACAGTCTTCCCTATATAGTCGCTGACTATATAAATCATTAGTATCGCTAAGGCTGTACCGCCTAAAGTAATGTACTGATTATTAGAAAAATCCGCAAAAACTAAAGAATAATTAAAGGCACCGAAAAATAACCCTAAGCTGACATAAGCGGCATAGATTAGAAAAAAGGCTAATGGACTTACTAAATATTTTTTAATTTTATTCTCAAAAATATTAAATAATTTACCGAAAAAATAAAAACTTAAGCCATATGCAGTTCTCCCTAAAATCAATAGT
>CAIVBF010000081.1 GCA_903904095.1 uncultured bacterium
AACTTTAAGCGCTAGTATTGAATTAGTTGAAACTTTAGAAGAAACTTTAATTTCTAAAGAAGTAAAAATTGATGATTGTAAATTTCTGATTGCGATTAAAAAGAAATAAATTTTAAATAACCGCTTATGAAAAAACTGGAACTACTAGCTCCGGCTGGAAATTTATTGAAAATGCAAACTGCTTTCGCCTATGGCGCTGATGCGGTCTATTTAGGTATCCCCGATTTTTCTTTGCGAGTTAGAATTAATGATTTTGATTTGAAAGGAATAAAAGAAGCGGTAAAAATTTCCCATAAGCAAAATAAAAAAGTTTATGTAACGATTAATATTTTTGCCCATAATAAGCATCTAAAGAAATTACCGCTTTATATTAAAGAATTAAAGCTAATGAAAGTTGACGCTCTAATTATTTCTGATCCGGGCATAATCGCTTTAGTTAAAAAGAATTGGAAGAATGCGGAAATTCATTTATCAACTCAGGCAAACTGTACTAACTTAGAAGCTGTTAAGTTTTGGGTCAAGCAAGGACTAAAGAGAATTATCCTCGGTCGTGAAGTTACCTTAAAAGAAATTAAAGAAATTCATAAAGCGGTGCCGCGTGTTGAACTAGAATATTTTGTTCATGGGGCGATGTGCATGGCTTATTCCGGGAGATGTTTCTTGTCTAAGAACTTATTAGGTCGGAGCGGAAACTTAGGTGATTGCGCTCAGCCTTGCCGCTGGGAGTATGATATAAAAGAAGTTAATATAAAAACCGGTAATCATCCCGAGGAATTTGAAGTTGTCGAAGAGCGGCACGGAACCTATTTATTAAACTCTCGCGATCTTTGCCTTTTAAAACATTTGAAGGAATTAGTCGCCGCCGGAATAACAAGTTTTAAAGTTGAAGGCCGCGCTAAAAGTGTTTATTACCAGGCGACTGTTTGCGGAATATATTCACGCGCTTTGAGACTAATTAATTCAAAGATTGCGCCGGCGAAATTAAAGAAAGAATTAGATTATTTATTTTCCGAGCTTAATACAAAATTGGTTCATCGCGGTTATAGCGTCGGGTTTTTATTGGGCGGTCGCGGTGAAGAAAATATTTCTAACTCGCACGAACCGAGTCCTTGGGAATTCTGCGGCCAGGTTATAAAAACGGAGACCTCTAAAGATAAAAATAAAAAGGGAATAATTAAGGTTTATTTTAAGGTTCATAATACGATTAAAGCTAATGAGGAAATTGAGTTGATTCGGCCGGATTATGATATAATAAAAATAATCCCGCCGGTATTTTTTGATGCCGCGACTTACGCCGAAATTAAAGAAGCACATGGCGGCGGCGGTAGTCAGATTGCTGTTTTTGAAATGCCTTACGAGCTCGGCCCTATTTCTGATTTATGTGTCTTAAGACGAAAAATTTAAATTTATTTTAATATATGATTGCTTATTTACACGGAACAGTAATAAATAAATTGAATAATTATTTTATCCTTGAACTTAATAATCTCGGCTATGCTATCTTTGCTGCCGAAAATTTTTTAAATAGCGTTAAACTCGGTTCGGAAATAGAAATTTATACCCATCATCATGTCCGTGAAGAAGCCGATGATCTTTATGGCTTTCCGTCTCTGGAAGAATTAGAACTATTTGAATTATTATTAAGTGTTTCCGGCGTCGGTCCTAAATCCGCTCTTGGCGTTTTAGCGATGGCCACGGCGGCCGATATTAAAGAGGCGATTATTCGCGGTGATGCTAACTTATTAACTAAGGTTGCCGGCATCGGCCAAAAAACGGCCGAGCGTGTTGTTCTGGAATTAAAGACTAAAGTCCTGCGTATTAATGGCGGAGTGGCCGCCCTAAACAATATAAATTCCGGAGTAACGAGCGATGAAATAGACGCTCTAATGTCTTTAGGTTATTCTTTATCGGAAGCACGTAGTGCTTTAAATATGGTTGATAGCAGTATTGGAGATAGCGGTTTGCGCGTTAAAGAAGCTTTGAAGAAAATGCTTAAAAAATAAGATTTTCCCTAAACTTTACAATAGTAAAATTTTTCCTTAAGATAAAAATATTATGTCTAAACTTGAAAAAAGAACAATTACAAAGCAGTCTGAAGATTTTTCCCAATGGTATTTAGATATCATTAGAGAAGCGGAATTGGCCGAAGTGGCTGAAGTTCGCGGCTGTGGTATTGTCAGGCCTTATGGTTTAAAGATCTGGGAGCTAATTAAGGCTGAGCTAAATAAAAGAATTGAAGACGATGGCGTTGAGAATGTTTATTTTCCTAGTTTAGTACCGATTGAAAATTTAGAAATGGAAAAAGATCATGTTGAGGGATTCTCGCCTGAGTTAGCCGTTGTTACTCATGCGGGCGGAGAAGAGTTAACTAATAAGCTAGCAATTCGTCCGACAAGTGAGGCGGCTATGTATAAGACTTACGCTAAATGGATTCAAAGCTATAATGATTTGCCTTTGCGCCTTAATCAATGGGCAAATATTGTTCGTTGGGAAAAAAGACCGCGACCTTTCTTGCGCTGGAGTGAATTTTTATGGCAAGAAGGACATACTGTTTACGCGACTGAAGCCGAAGCAAAAGATGAAGTTCAAAAAATATTAGGAATTTATAGTGATATCTATAAGTTCATGTCTATTCCGGCTTACTGCGGCAAAAAATCCGAGAGTGAAAAATTTGCCGGTGCGGTTGAAACTTATACTGTTGAAGTTATGTCTCGCGATGGTAAAGCGATTCAAGGTGGAACAAGCCATTATTTAGGAACTAATTTTGCCGAAGTGTTTGATGTTAGTTATTTAGGAGCCGATGGCGAGAAACATTTTGGCCATCAGAATAGTTGGGGACTCTCTTGGCGTTCCGTCGGGGCGTTGATTATGGCTCATGGCGACGATAATGGATTACGCTTACCGCCTAATGTCGCGCCGATTCAGATCGTTATAGTACCGATTTTTAAAGATGATGCTGGCAAGACTGAAGTTTTAAATTACGCTCAGAAATTAAAAGAATCATTAAAAGAATATCGCGTTAAAATTGATGATAAACCTAATCAGACTCCAGGCTTTAAATTTCATTACTGGGAATTAAAAGGCGTGCCGATTAGGCTAGAAATCGGCTTACAAGAAGTAAGCGGCGATAAAGTGACTTTATTTAGACGCGACAATAATACTAAGGAAATTGTTTTGACTTCTGATTTAAAGAAAAGAATCAAGGAATTAGTAGTTGAGATCGCCGATAACTTATATCAAGAAGCGGCAGAATTTAGCGCCTCTCATATTAAACGAATTGAATCTTGGGATGAAATTGATGATAGCCAGGTCTGGTTTGAAGCAAGCTGGAGCGAAGACGCTGAATCCGAGAAAAAATTAAAAGAACGTTTCTTGATGGTTTCACGCGAATTACCGCTCGGTAATGAAAATAAAAAACCAAATAATAAAAAATGTTTTATAACCGGAAAAGAAGCTAAACACGATTGGTTATTTGCTAAAAGTTATTAATTTAAATATTTATGTTTAATAAACTGCTGGGGAAATTTAGTCACGATTTAGGAATAGATCTAGGTACAAAAAATACCTTAGTTTATATGGCTGATAAAGGCGTAATTGTTAATGAGCCGAGCGTAGTGGCAATTAATACTAGAACTAATGAAATTTTAGAAGTCGGCGAAGCCGCTAAAAAAATGATCGGTAAAACTCCGGGGCATATTGAAGCGATTAAACCTTTAGTTGAAGGCGTAATTTCTGATTTTGAAGTGACTGAAAAAATGCTTAAATATTTTTTTCTAAAAGTTCATAAAGAATATTTTTCTTTAGTGTCACGCCCCCGTGTTGTTATTGGTATTCCTCTGGATTTAACGGAGGTAGAAAAAAAAGCGGTTGAAGATGCGGCCAGATCGGCTGGTGCCCGCAAAGTCTATCTAATTGAAGAAGCGATGGCTTCGGCGATTGGCGCTCATCTACCGGTTATTGATGCAACCGCGACTATGATTGTTGATATTGGCGGCGGAACGACAGAAATTGCTGTTATTTCTTTGGGCGGTGTCGTAACCTGGAAATCACTTAAAGCGGCCGGCAATGAATTTGATAATAATATCATTGAATATATTAGAGAGGAGTTTAATATTTTAATCGGCGAACAATTAGCCGAGGCTTTAAAGATTGGGATTGGCTCAGCTGTACCGATGGATACCCCCTCGGAGATGGAGGTTCGCGGCCGTGATTTATTAACTGGCTTGCCTAAAGCGGTAATGATTAGCGATAAACAAATTCGTGAAGCTCTTAGCCGAACAATTATTAAGATTGTTGAAAATATTAAAACTATTCTGGAAACAACACCGCCCGATTTAGTTTCCGATATTTATGAAAGAGGCTTGTATTTGTCAGGTGGTGGTGCGTTGCTTAAAGGGCTTGATAAGGCTATTTCGGCGGCCGCTAAAATTCCCGTTAAAATTGTTGATGATCCTTTAACTGGAGTTGTCCGCGGTTGCGGCTTATTATTACAGGACAAAGAGTTGCTGGAAAAAGTTGTTCTATCTAATAGCATCCAATAAAAATATCCCATGTTAAAAATCAAAAAAAATAAAACGCCCCTTATTTTCCTAGTAGTATTTTTGCTACTGGTTTTTTTTCATAGTATTAAGGTTTTGCAGCCGCTGGAAAATTTTTTATTATATTTAGTTAAGCCCTTGAGTGGAAAATTATATAATTATGGCGGTGAATTTAATAAAAGCTATCGGGCGCGAAATTCCCAAGTTGATTTAAATGCAAAAGTGGAAAATTTAACTAATGAGGTCGCGCGCTTAACTGTTCTAAATTCAAAATATTTGAGTCTAGAAGAAGAAAATAATAAACTAAGAAATATTTTAAAGTTTAATGGTGAAAATAGCTGGAAAACGGTTGCTGTCGGTATTATTGGACGAGAAACTTTGGCGACTATCGGCAATGAAAGTCAGGACATTATTATTAATAAAGGTTCACGAGACGGCTTGCGCCTTGATTTAGGTCTAATTAATGAAGAAGGTGTAGTAGTTGGGAAAATTATTGATATAAAACCGGGAACAGCAAAAATATGTCTGACCACTAGCCCGGGCTGCCAATTAGCGGCTTCACTTCAGAACCAGAATAAAACTCTGGGAATCGTTGAGGGAGACTTAGGCCTAACTATTAAAATGAGTTATATTCCTCAATTAGAAAAAATTAATATTAATGATATTGTGATAACCTCCGGCCTGGGAGGCGATATCCCGCGCGGCTTGGTTATTGGGAAAGTGCAGTCAGTCAGGAATGAAAGTAATGAAATTTGGCAGAGCGCAACAATTGAACCCTTAGTTAATATGGATAATTTAACTGTTTTAGCTGTCATTATTCCGTAATTATATAATTTTTTCCCCAAACAATCAGAACATTTATGTTTAAAAAAATCGGTCAAATAATTATTTTTTTCGCTCTATCTTCAATTGTCGCTGTCTGCCAATTTTCTTTTATAAATGTTTTGCCTAGTATTTGGGGGCAGATCAATTTAGTTCTAGTTGTTGCTATCTTTACTCTGTTTTTCTTTGACTGGCGCTCGGCGTTATTTTATGGAGCAATCAGCGGTTTCTGGCTTGATCTAATGTCTTTTGAGTTCTTCGGCCTATATTTAGCGGCCATACTCCTGACTATTATAATTAGCCATTTAATTCTAAAAAATCTTTTAACTAACCGTTCTTTTTATTCATTCTTTACGCTTATTATAGCAGCGACGATTACTTACAATATTTTATTAGCAATATTTTTTTATTTTAGTTTTAATGATAAAACATCTAGTTTATTCATTAATAGCTCTTTCTATCTAGCGCTTGTTTATCAGATAGTTTGGAGTCTTTTTTTAGCCTTGGCCCTATTTAATTTAGCAATCTTTTTAACCAAAGGCTTTAAGCCGTTTTTCTTGGTTAAGAAATAGTTTTTGTGTTATTATGTTTGTAAAGATTAGAAATTAATTAAATAAATATGTACGATTTCATAACCGTTGGCGGAGCAACTAGAGACATTTCTTTTTTTACCGATCAAGGAGTTATTCTTGATAATAAAAAAGATATTCTGCGTCAGAAAATTTTAGCCTTTGAATCTGGGGCGAAGATTAAGGTTGATAAATTTTATTATTCTTATGGTGGCGGCTCGGCTAATGCGGCTGTTTGTTTGGGTAATTTTGGTTTAAAGATTGCCTGCTTAGCCCCGATTGGCGATGACCATAACGGGCGGATGATTGTAGAAAATCTGAAGGCTCGCAAAATTGATATCAGCTTGATTCAAAAGATTCCTAAAGCAGAAAGCGGATCATCTTTTATTTTAATTGCACCAAGTGGGGAAAGGATTATTTTTGCCCAACGCGGCGCCAACAAGAATTTAATTATTAATGGGAAGGACTTGCTTAACTTAAAAAATACTAAAAATATTTATATCGCTTCTTTGGCTGGTAACTGGTCTAGTAATTTAAAGAAGATTTTCTCTGTTATTAATATTGAAAAAGGACAAAATGTTTTCTGGAATCCGGGCATGACTCAGCTTATCGGCGGCGCCGATAAAATTAAATCTTATTTAAAGAAAACGACTATCTTAGCCTGTAATGTAGACGAAGCCTTAGCTTTAATTATGAATACTGAAGGATATCGCGATTTTAATCGTAAGGTCTTAAATAACGTTGAGAGTCTTATTAAAATTATTCATAGTTTCGGGCCAGAAATCGTAGTTATTACTCAGGGTCTTGATGGTGTGACCGTTTTTGATGGTAAAAAAATAATCCATCGCGGTGTTGTAAAAGCGAAAAAATGCGTTGATACGACCGGCGTCGGCGATATTTTTAATTCTTCTTTTGCGGCCGGCTGGGTTCTATATAAAGGAAATATCAGCAAGGCTATAAATTTAAGTTTGAAGAACGCCGCTGTTAAAGTAACTCATATCGGTGCTCAAAATAGTTTAATAAAATTATAAAATATATGATTAAAGGAGTTATCATTAAAAAATTGAATAAGTATGAAGATAATCGCGGTTGGTTAACCGAGGTTTTTAGGCGTGATGAACTAGAATTTGATCCAGCTATGGGCTATGTAAGCTTAACTAACCCAGGAATTATTCGTGGACCTCATGAACACGTCGCTCAGAGTGATTGTTTTATCTTCTTAGGACCAGGTTCATTTCAAATGTATCTCTGGGATCGTCGTGAAAATTCCGAAACAAAAGGAGAGGCGATGGATTTTGAGGTAGGAATTGGTAGCCCGACTTTAGTGACTGTGCCACCGGGGGTTGTCCATGGTTATAAATGTATTTCCGATATCCCCGCCCTTAGTATTAATTTGCCGGATAAGCTATACAAAGGCGAAGGGAAGAAAGAAGAAATTGATGAAATAAGATGGGAAATTGATCCGAATAGTCCATATAAGATAAGTTAGTTTAATTTTGATAAATAATTTTTTTGAGCGCCTGTGATTTCGTTGAGTAAAAATGAGCGTTAGCGAATTTTTGCCCCAGAATATCACCGAAGCGTAAAAAACACTATTTATCAAAATTAATTTCAATATATGTGCGTATTTTGCAAGATAATCAGCGGTGATATTCCTGCTCATAAAGTTTATGAGGATGAGAATTTTTTAGCTTTTTTAGATATTAAGCCGATTAATCCCGGACATACCTTAATTATCCCGAAAAATCATTATGCTAATTTGTCCGAAATTCCTGAGAATGAACTTAGTAATATGATATTAATAGTTAAAAAAGTGGCGGTCCTATTGACGAAGAAGTTAAATTTTACCGATTATACAATTTCGGAAAATAACGGTCCTTTGGCCGGACAAAGCGTCGCTCATTTCCATTTTCATATTATTCCGCGTTTTGAAAATGATATTTTAACCGACTGGGATCATAAAGAGCGCCGAGTCGGTGAAAAGGAGTACAAACCAGGCGAAGCGGAAGAAATTATTAAAAAAATTTTAGCATAATAAACTTATGAAATTACTTATTACTGGCGGAGCCGGTTTTATCGGTTCAAACTTTATTCATTATTGGTTAAAAAATCATTCCGATGACGCAATCGTTAATCTTGATCTTCTAACTTACGCCGGTAATCTTGAAAACTTAAAGGATATTGAGAATCAGGCTAATTATAAATTTGTTAAAGGCGATATCTGTGATGCTACGCTCGTTAATGAACTTGTTAAGGATATTGATTTGATTGTTCATTTCGCTGCCGAAAGCCATGTTGATCGTTCTATAAAGAATAGCGCCGATTTTATTAAGACTAATGTTGAGGGAACTCGCGTTTTACTTGAAGCGGCGAAAAATAACGGCAATATCCGCTTCCATCACATTTCAACCGATGAAGTATATGGATCTTTAAGTTTAGAAGACCCTAAATTCAACGAAAAAACTCCTTATGATCCGCGTTCTCCTTATAGCGCCTCAAAAGCCTCTTCCGATCATTTAGTAAGAGCCTATTATCATACTCATGGTTTGCCGATAACAATTTCTAATTGTTCTAATAATTATGGACCGTTACAGTTTCCCGAAAAATTAATCCCTTTGTTTATTACTAATTTATTGGAAGGGAAATCTGTTCCGGTTTATGGCAGTGGAAAAAATATTCGCGACTGGATTCATGTTGATGATCATAATCGCGGTGTGGACTTTATTATTAGAAGTGGTAAGATTGGCGAGACTTATTGTTTAGGGGGAAATTCTGAATATACTAATTTAGAAATTACTAAATTAATCCTGGAGTTGACAGGGAATGGGGAAGATAAGATTGCTTATGTTGGCGATCGCTTAGGGCATGATTTACGTTACGCGATTGATTTTAATAAAGCTAAAAATGATTTAGGCTGGGAACCGCAGATTAGTTTTTTGGACGGGCTAAAATCAACCATTAAATGGTATACTGATAATCAAGATTGGTGGAAAAAACTAAAAAATAATTAAAATAGAAAATATAAATTAAATCTTAAGTTAAATTATATGGATAAAAAAATTTTTATCATTGAGGACGATGCTAATATTCTTTACGGTCTAGAAGCCGAGTTTACTTCCGCCGATTTTGAAGTTGAAGTAAGCGAAGGCGAGGAAGAAGTTGATGAATTAATAGACCTGATAAGTGATTTTGATCCAAGTTATATTATTTTAGATTTAATTTTGCCGAAAGTTGACGGCTTTGAGATTATTAAGAAAATAAAAGAAAATGCCGACTTAGCCGAAAAACAGATTTTTATTTTTACCGATTTAAGCGATGAGGATAGCCGCCAAAGAAGTTTGGAAATTGGCGCTGATTATGTCTTCTTTAAAGAAGAATTCGGTATTTTTGAATTTGCCGAGAAAGTAAAGAAGATTATCCATAACCAGTCAAAAGCTAAAGGCTCTAATAATGACTCTGACAGTGATGAGGAGAATGAAGATGATACCTGGGGTGCTGAATAAAATTTATTTATAATCAAAATCACTACAAGAGCTTAAAAGAGTAGTTTGACTAAAACCCTATAAAATACTAATATAGATAAGTTAGATTAGTATTAATTTTTAAATATGTTTATTAAGAGAATCGGAATTGATCTTGGTACAACCTATACCCTTGTTCATCTGCCTAAAAGGGGGATTGTTATTAATGAACCGAGCGTTGTCGCGGTTTCTTTGATTGATAATAAGATTTTAGCGGTCGGTAATGAGGCCAAAGACATGATTGGTCGTACTCCTGATACAATCATGGCCGTTCGTCCGCTGAAGGACGGAGTAATCGCCGATTATAAAGCGACGGAAGCGATGATTCGTTATTTTATTAATAAAACTTTAGGCGGTGTTCGCTTATTCAGACCAGAAGTTATGGTTGCTGTTCCGGCCGGTATTTCTTCAACAGAACGCCGTGCCGTTATTGAGGCGACTATTGCCGCTGGCGCTAAAGCTGCTTATATTATCAAGGAACCGGTAGCGGCGGCGATTGGCGCCGATATTCCGATTGGCTCGGCGACCGGACATATGGTTATTGATATCGGCGGCGGTACGGCGGAAATGGCGGTTATTTCTTTAGGCGGTATTGTAGCTTCAACTTCTGTTCGTGTCGGCGGAAATAAATTTGATGCCGCTATTTTAGAATTCATTAGAAAAAAATATAATTTAGCAATCGGCGAGAGAACGGCTGAAGAAGTAAAGATTAATATCGGGTCGGCTTTGTATATGGAAGATAAATTGCATTTAGAAATTCGTGGTCGCGATATTGTAACCGGACTGCCTAGAAGCATAACTGTTAATAGCGATGATGTGACTGAAGCCATCCAGAATGAATTAGAAGCAATTATCTCGGCGGCTAAAAAAGTTTTGCAGAAAACTCCTCCGGAATTATCAGCGGATATTATGGATAAAGGAATTGTCTTAACCGGTGGGAGTGCTCTACTTCGCAATATTGATCAGTTAATTGCTAGAACGACCGGCGTACCGGCCTATGTTGCTGATGATGCTATGCTCTGTGTTGTTAAAGGGACGGGAATCGCTCTTGATAATTTAGATTCATATAAACGTAGCATTTTGGCGACAAAATAATCTCTTTGTAAATTGTATGCTTATTGGGATTGATGCCTCTAGAGCAAATAGAAAAAGAAAAACCGGTACGGAATGGTATTCTTTTTATCTTATTGAAAATTTAGCGAAATTAGATAAGAATAATACTTATCGTCTTTATGTTGACGATAGACCTAGCCCGGAATTACAAGAAGCGATTGAAAAAAATCCTAATTTCTCAATTAAGTTTTTAAATTGGCCATTTATCTCTTTTTGGACTCTCGGCCGATTAAGCTTAGAAATGATAATCGCTCGTCCAGATATTTTATTTGTGCCGGCTCATGCTTTGCCATTATTATATCCTCGCAAGACAATAACAACTATTCATGATTTAGCTTTCATGCACGAGCAAAATCTATATCGGCCAGAAAGAGTTAAAACTAAGAGCGCTAGAGCTCGTAAAATGATTCATTTTTTAGTAAAACTTTTTACATTTGGAAAGTATGGCGCCGACTCAGTAGACTACTTATATTGGTCAACTGCCTATGCCTTAAATCATGCGACTAAGATAATTACCGTCTCGGAGGCTACCAGACAAGATGTCTTAAATTTTTTTCCTAAAACAAAATTAAAAAAGATCGCCGTTATCCATAATGGATTTAATGATGAATTATATAAACCAGATTTGAGTAAAGAAAAAATAAATTTTATTTTGGAAAAATATAGTTTAGAATCTCCATACTTTTTGTATATTGGCCGCTTGGAGCGAAAGAAAAATACCGCGACCCTAATTGAATCTTACGCAATTGTGAAAGAGAATAATCCCGCTATCGCCGAAAAATTAGTTTTAATCGGTAATGCCGGCTACGGCTATGATGAGATTCAGTATGTTATTGAAGAATTTAATTTAAATAAAGATGTTCTAATGCCCGGCTGGGTTGCCGAAGAAGATGTCCCCTATATTTTGAATGGAGCCAGCGCTTTTATTTTTCCCTCTAAACACGAAGGATTTGGAATTCCGGTAATTCAGTCTTTAGCCTGCGGCGTGCCGACAGCTGTTTCGGATATACCGGTTCTACATGAGATTGCCGCTGATTCTGTTTTATACTTTGATCAAAATAATAAGGTCTCAATGTCGGAAGCGATGAAGAGAATTATTACGGACGATGAATTAAGAAAAAATCTTAAAAATAAGGGAATTGACCGGGCTAAATTATTTAGCTGGCAGATATGTGCTGCCGAAACGCTAAAAGAAATAGAAAACTTGTCCAAATCGGTAAAATAAAAGATATTTTTTATTTTTGATTGATTTTGGTAAATAGAAATAAATATGTTATTATTAAGGTGTTATATGAAAAAAATCGTAACATCTTTTTTTGTAGTATTTTTTATATCCCTACTATTCGCCGGGCCGGTTTTTGCTATCATAACTCCAAATGATTCTTATTATAGCAACCAGTGGTACTTGGCTAAAATCAAAGCCGATAGTGCTTGGAGTAAAATTTCCGAGAGCCCGGATATCGTTATCGCCGTTATTGATTCCGGTGTAGATATTAAACATCCCGATTTAGTTAATAATATTTGGACTAATTCCAAGGAGATTCCGAATAATGGGATTGATGATGATAAAAATGGTTTTATTGATGATTATCAGGGCTGGGATTTTGTAAATAATGTTTCTGACCCTGAGCCTAAATTTTCTAAAGATTGGACCGAAGCGGGTATTTCCCATGGGACAATGGTGGCTGGAATTATCGGCGCCCAGGGTAATAATAATCAGGGTGTTGCCGGCGTAACCTGGAAGGCTAGAATTATGCCTCTCAAAGTTATTAATGATAAGGGCGAAGGGAAAATAAGCGATGTAATTAGAGCAATTGATTATGCCGTTAATAATGGCGCTGATATCATTAATTTAAGCTTTGTAAATTTTACTTATAACCAGGCGATGCAGGAAGCTATTTACCGCGCTCATAGCGCCGGTATTCTTATTGTGGCTGCTGCTGGAAATGAGCAGGCTAACGGGACGGCCTATAATATTGATAAAACGCCTATTTATCCGGCTTGCTATGACGGGCAACTAATCGGTGAAAATATGGTTATTGGGGTCGTGGCAACCGATGCTCTTGATCAAAAAGCGGGATTTTCAAGTTATGGTTTTCGTTGTGTTGATATTGCCGCGCCGGGAATAAGTTTCTTTAATACCGTTGTTCCGGGTGCCGATAGAAGTAATTCTAATAAATATTATGATGGTTACTGGTCGGGGACATCAATGGCCGCTCCTTTAGTAAGCGGCGCTTTAGCCTTAATTGAACAGGCTAATCCCGAATTAAGTCCGCGCGAAGTTGTTAATATATTATTTGCTTCAACTGATAATATTAGCCTTTTGAATCCTAATTATTTAGGTCAGCTCGGTAATGGTCGTTTAAATATTGATCGGGCGATTGAAATGGCTAAAGCCGAATTATATAGTCATATTGGCCGCTTACTGATTTCACCGATTAATGGCGCAAAAGAAATAAAAATAAGTGGAACAAATGGCGATTTAGTTTCCTCTTTTAAAGGCACGGAAAATATCAAGAGTGCTTCAATTGCCGCCGGCGATATTAACGGCGACGGAGTTGATGAAATTGTCTTAGGCTTGGCCGCCGGCCAAGAACCGCAAGTTTTGATTTTAAACAATAAAGGGAAAACCTTAAAAAAGTTTTTAGCTTATGATAAAAAATGGCGGGGTGGTGTTAATCTAACAGTTTCCGATATTGATAATGATGGCCAAGCGGAAATCATAACCGCTCCGGCTTCCTCGGGCGCTCCGCAGATTAAAATTTTTGATGAAAATGGAAAATTAAAAAAACAATTTTTTGCTTACGATAAAAAATTAAAAATGGGTTTGAATTTGAGCGCTGCTTACCTAAATGAATACGGTGAGATGAGGATTGCGGTTGCTCCGGGGGCTGGTTTTGAACCACAAGTAAAAATATTTTCTCTGGACGGCGAATTATTTAATTCTTTTTATCCTTATGAAAAGAAATTCCGCGGCGGCGTAAAAGTAGTTGTTGCTAATTTAGATGGACGAAAAAATCATAATGGCCCGGAAATTATTGTCGCTCCCGGGGCAGGACGCGATCCGCAAATAAAAATCTATGATAATTCTTTAAATCTTAAAAAACAATTTTTAGCTTATAAAAAAAATTGGCAGGGAGGAGTAAATATTAGTGCCGGCGATATTAATAATGATGGTCTAGCGGAAATTGTTTTAGGCGCCTATTCCGGAGCCGCCCCGCATGTTCGTATTTTTGACGGAGAGGCCAACCTGCTTGAATCATTTTACGCTTGGCCGGAAAGCTTTAAGGGCGGTCTTAATCTTGCTATAATAAAGATGAATAATTAAATCTAGGTTAGACTAGATTTGCAGAAATATATGTCAAAACAAATTATTTTTGATAAAAAAAATGTTTTAGTGGCCGGCGGCGCTGGTTTTGTCGGCTCGCACTTATGCGATGAACTGATAAAAACTTGCAAAGTTATTTGTGTTGATAACTTTATTTCCGGCAGCGAAAGAAATATTGATCATTTACTGGCTAGTCCTGATTTTGTTTTCATTAATCATGATTTATCTAAACCCCTTAATTTAGAAGGAGTTGAGGATTTGAAAAAGTTTAAAATTGAATTCCAGGGCCTGCAGGAAATTTATAATTTAGCTTGTCCGATGTCGCCGCGCCGATTTTTAGATAATCGCCTGGATACGTTACTAGCTAATTCTTATGTCGTTAAAAATTTGTTAGACTTGGCCTTAAAATATAAATCTAAATTTTTACATTTTTCTTCGTCAGTCGTTTATGGTCCGCGCCGCGTTGAAGACAGAGACGCCCAGGTTGCCGAGACTGATTTAGGTTCGGTTGATATGTTGTCTGATAGAAGTTCTTATGATGAAGGGAAGAGATTTGCCGAAACCTTAACGGCTAATTATCGGGCGATTTACGGGCTTGATACAAAAATCATTCGTCTTTTTAGAATATATGGGCCGCGTTTAGAACTCAATGATGATCAGATGATCCCTGATTTTATTAATAGCGCAATTGAAAATAAAGATATTGTTATTTCCGGCGATGAAAATTTTTCTTCCGCTTTTTGTTACATTGAAGATGCTCTTGATGCTGTTTCCAGACTCATGAAAACAGATTTGCCTGGGCCTATTAATATCGGTTCTGATGTTGATGTAAGTTTAGTCAGCTTAGTTAAAATTATTATCCGGGAAACTGAATCTAAATCTTCAATTAGTCACGGCGACTCCCATCTGTTTTTTAGTGAGCTTATTTTGCCGGATATCAGAAAAGCGAAGAATGAACTTAATTGGATGCCGGTTGTTACGCTTGAGAATGGTTTGAAGAAAACAATCTTTGATATTCAGGCGCGTAAACGCTTACAGGGCTTTGACGCTTCCTAGATTTTTTTATAGCCATCTGATAAATATTTTCGTAAAATAAAAAGGCCGCTATTCGCGGCCTTTTTGCATTTTAGCGATTAAATCTTTTTCATTGCCCGGCTCAAATAGGTAATCCGTTTTAAGACATATTTCTGGTATTCCGCCGATATCCGAGGCGATAACTCTCATCCCCGCCTCATGCGCCCCGTAAATAACTGTCGGTGAATTTTCGTAGCAAAGGGAAGGAACTATTAGGCAGTCGCTATTTTCCATTATTTTTTTAGTTTCCTCAAAACCTAGAGGGCTGATAATTTTAATTCTTTTGTCATCACCGGCTAACTTAGTCGCTTCGGTTAATTTACCGCTGTTATTTCTAGAAATAATAGTTAAGCTTAGTTCCGGTTCCGTTATTTTTTTAAAGGCGTTTATTAAAAAGAAGATGCCTTTTTGTTCTTCAATTTGTCCGACAAATAAAAAAGTATGGAAAATTTTTGTCTCTTCGCTTCGGTGGCTGCTGCTCGCCGCCCATTTAAATGGCCTGATTTCTATCTCTGATTTGTTAAAAAAATCGCGATCAATATGCATATCTAGAAGCCATTTTGATGGAGAAATAATCTTAGCCGGCGAAGAGAATAATAATCTAGTTATTTTTTGATAAGTTAAAGCTGCAAAACTGTCTAAAACATTCTCGTGACCGTAAATCATTAAGCCCGACGGATGTAGAAGTTGAATATCGTGCAAGAAATGTTCGTGTCTTATTTTTAATTTTCTAATCGCTAATGGGGTTAAAAATCCGGGCCCCATTAAGTTATGAGTAACAACTAAATCCGGCTTTTCTTTTTTTAAAATACTTTTTATTTCTAAATACTTTTTGAGAGAAAAAATATTATTAATATGCCAGAACAATCGCCAAAAGATATTAATATCAGCTAGATTATAAAATTTAGAATTAAGATAATATATTTTTAAATCAGAATTATCCGGCGCTTTTTCTTGCCGCGGTTTTGTAGTTATCAAAAAAACTTCATCACCCGATTTTTTAAATTCGGCCGCCATAAGACTGACGGCCGTTTCGGCGCCGCCATGGCTGAATTTTCCGTATAAATTATTGAATAAGCAGACTTTCATGGCTAGTCTTTAAATAGTTTTTTTAAATTGTTTTCCATGGTTCCTAGGCTATATTTTTTTTCCGCCAATTCGCGGGCGGCTAAGGCCATTTTCTTTCGTTCGTCTTCGTGTTTAAGAATAAATTCTATTTTATTCTTTAAGTCTTGGACATTACCGGTTTCAAATAATAAACCTTCTTGCTTATCCGTGAAAACACGGCGGACGCCCGGTAAATCAGACGCAATAACCGGAACGCCGCAGGCGAGCGCTTCAATCAAAACAATCCCGAAAGCTTCGTTATTGTTGATTGAGGGAAGGATTAATAAATCAGAGTCCTGGATCGCTTTTATTAGTTCGGTGTCAGTAAGTTTGCCTTTAAATTTAACTCGGTTGTCTAGATTAAGATTCTTACTTAAAGTTTCATATTCGGCTCGCATATCGCCATCGCCGATTATTTGTAATCGCCAAGATTTTGGTTCAAGTAGAAATAGGGAATTAAGCAATATACTGATCCCTTTAAAATAATGCGCTTTATCAAGGCCGCCAACAAAAATTAAATTAAGACTATTTTTTCTAATGAATTTATCTTTAACATAGTTAACGATCTTTTTAGCGTAAGCTTCAACTTTGTTATCGCTTTTAAGCGGAATTAATCTCGTTTGGAATTTTTTTAAATCAACTCCGAAAGGAATTTCAATAAATTTTTCCGGATAACGATTATAGATATCGGCTATTTGGCTATTTTGTATATAGTCTAGACTAGCGCTAACTATAATGTCAGCCTGTTTAAATAAAGAACGGCGGATTATTCGGCTCGGGTAACTTAAAAGTTTAGTAATCAAACTTAAGTTTTTCACGTCCATGTGATATTGGATAATCAGTCTTGGTTTTTTAAAAAATAATTTAAAAAACCAAACAACCTCAGCGCTACCAAAGAATGGGTAGTGGAGGTAGATATAATCAAACCTGGATAACTTAAAGAGAAGCTGCGGTAAAAAAGCGCCATGGCCATATTGAAGCCAAGGCGTCATTGTCTGAGGCGCATAAGTCGTTATTTCGTGTTCATCTTTTAAAACTTCGCTAATTGCATAAGCACTGGTTGCGATACCGCCTTTATAGGGCGGGTAAGCGCAGACAATCTGAGCTATCTTCATATTCGCTTATTTCTTATTATTTATAGTGACGATTCTGACTACTTCCGTTAAATTTTTATCCAGCTTGGCGATATTTAATCTTAGACGAAAGACCAAATAAAATAAAGCCATTACCGCTAAATAAATCAAGAAATTGATGCCGCTGCCGGAGAAACCTAAAATATGGACTAGACTATCTATCTGTTTAATAAAGATAATAGCCAGTAATGCTAATAACCAGAAAGATAACCAAAGTAAAAATTCATTACGGCTTATTTCTTTTTTCCTTTTTTGATTATTTAATTTAATGATAAAAAAGATAATGATAATAATGGCGATGATTTGTTGTAGCATAAATTTATTTGATTATTTTACTGATTAGAAGATCGCGAATAACAATAAATCCGCCGGATAATTTCTGGCCGAAATGATGGTAGATAACTGTTATCGGTACTTCCGCTATTTTTAATTTTTGTTTGAAAGCTTTAACTTGTATTTCGCTAGCGTGGGCCATTTGTCTATTATCTATCGTAATATTTTCAGCCGCTTTTCGGCTCATGGCCCTAAAACCGTTTTGCGGGTCGCTTAATTTTACCCCCAGAAATGTTCTAGAAAAAAGCTGGGCCAGAGGCATAATAATATATTTTTTGCTAAAGGGGAAGTTTGTTTCCTTGCCGAGAAAACGGGATCCGAAAACAATATCAGCCCGACCTTCAATAATTGGTTTTACCATATCCGGGATTTCTTTGGCTAAAAATTGATCGTCGGCATCAAAGTGGACAATAATATCAGCGCCATTTTTTAAAGCATATTCATTCCCGGTTTGCAAAGATGCGCCTTGCCCACGATTGATTATGTGGCGCAAAACAGTAGCTCCGGCCGCCGTCGCGAGAGGAGAGGTCTTGTCGTGAGAGTGGTCGTCAATTACTATCGCTTCTCCTACATAAGGCAAAACATCACTGACGACTTTAGTGATGTTTTTTTCTTCATTATAAGCGGGAATAACACAAACTATTTTCATTTTTTTATTAATCTTATTTTTTAACTGATCCGTTCTTAATTTTTTTCTTTAAATCTTGATTAAGCGATTTAAAATTATTTTTTCCGATTAAACTATTAAGTTCCTTCCAGAAGCTTTCTGACTGGTGCTTATGGCCATTGGTTGATAAATATTTTTTTAGTTCCGAATTGAAATTGATAATTTCTGAAACGGCGATCTTTGTTCGTTTCTCTAGAGACTGCCAGCCCTTTTTAATCTTGTCGGTTCTAGATAGATCAGCTAGACGTTGGTTGACTATCATCTTCAGAGTGTCCACCTTTAATTTTAAAGGCAAGTTAAGTCTTAAAATTTTCAAGATTATTTCTAAGCTTGATTCCGCCCGAGTTGTAATAATAACTAAACGCCCAGTATCAGCGGCATTTATCGCTTTAATCCAGTCTGATTCACTTTTTAAATCATCAATAATAATAAGATTGCAGTCATGACTTAAAATTTTATGCCAATTGTTTTCACTGGGGACAAGGTAATTAACTCCGGGTATTAAATTTTTTGGATTTTTTTCTAAACAATAAGCATTGAATGAATTTAAATCAAGCTTATTCAAAATTGCCCGCAGGGTAGTACTCTTTCCGTTATTTTCCGGTGAGCTGATTATTATTAAACCGGATTTAATTTTCTTAATTTTTTCTAGTTCTTTTAAATTTTCTCTTTGGAATCCGAGTTGCTTTAAGTTCAGAGACTTATCATTTTTTTTAAGAATATGGATAATAACCTTATCGCCGTTTTTATTTGGGATTATATTTAAGCTAAAATTTAATTGATACTCCTTTTCTTTCAGTTCAAAATTTTGATTAGGCTGTAAGTCGCTATCAGAAATTTTTAAAATTTGTCTGAGATCTTTTAGTATTTGCGGCCCTAAATGCCCGGGCAGGGAAAAGTTTTGTTCCTCGCTATCCGAAAACTTATAGCTAAAAGAAAGACTATCTTTTGAGGTATTAATAACTAAAGAGTCGGCGCCAGTCTTGGCCCCGTGATTAAATAGTTTGTGAATTATGTGTTTGCTCATATTGTAATTATTATAACATTATTTTGTATTATTTTAAAATGTGATAAAATAGCATTAGCTCAATTATTTGATTTTTTTTATTATGTCTTATTCTCGTTTATACAATAATTTATTCAATTTTAAAGAACGAACCGGCAGTGCTTTTAGCGGTTTATGGCATTATCGCCCGGCTCGTCTTTACCTATTATTAACTATAATTTGGCAGATTATTGCCTGGTTTCAGGCTCGTTTTATTTTTAAGAACTTAAGCAGCGACTTGCTAGTTTTGCATTATAATGTTGAATTTGGTACAGATTTAATAAGCCAGCCCAATCAAATCTTTTATTATCCTTTTGGCCTCTTATTATTTATATTACTTAATCTAATAATTTGTTTGCTATTTTATCGCCATAAAGATTTTAAGCTGTTCATTGATTTATTGGTCGGCGGCGCCGCTCTCTTCAGTATTTTTATAAATTTAGCTCTTTTGTCTATTTATCTAATAAATTTCCGCTAATTATGATGGATTTCTATATCATTAAAGTATTATTTTTTTCAGCTCTCGCTTTTATTTTGGCCTTTTCCATGACTCCGACCTTAACCCATTTTTTATATAAATATAAACTAGGCAAAAAGATTAGAAATGGCGGATCCACTCCTATTTTTAGCAAGCTCCATGCCCACAAAGAGGGAACGCCAACGATGGGCGGTGTCTTAATCTGGGGGACGACTTTAATTCTTATTTTGCTTTTTTCCTTTCTGGCTAATGTTTTTCCGAATAGTATTCTTAGTCATTTAAATTTTTTATCTCGCTCGGAAACTCTTCTACCTCTCGGCGCTTTAATCGCCTCGGCGATTATCGGTTTATTTGACGATTGGCTTGATATTAAAGGTTATGGTTCAAAAGGCGGCGGTGGCTTAAAGTTGCGCCATCGTTTAGTTATTTATACCATTATCGCTTTGATTGGCGCCCTGTGGTTTTATTTTAAATTAGATTGGACCGTTTTTCATATTCCATTTTTTGGTAACTTTGAAATTGGCGCCTGGTATATTCCTTTATTCATTTTAATAATTGTCTCCACTTCTTTTTCGGTTAATGAAACCGACGGGCTTGATGGCTTAGCTGGCGGAACCCTTTTGATGGCCTTTACGGCTTATGGCGTTATTGCTTTTGCTCTTGGTCGTTTTGAATTAGCAACTTTTTGCGGTGTAATTATCGGGGCTTTATTGGCTTTTTTATGGTTTAATATCCCGCCCGCCCGTTTTTATATGGGTGATACCGGTGCGATGGGGCTCGGCGTGACCCTGGGGATAATTGCGATGTTAACTAATAGCGCTTTACTGCTGATTTTTATCGGTTTAATTTTTTTAATTGAATCGTTATCGGTAATTTTTCAGATGATTTCTAAAAAAATTAGAGGCAAGAAGTTATTTTTATCCTCGCCTATTCATCATCATTTTCAAGCTCTAGGTTGGCCGGAATCAAAGATAGTTATGCGCTTCTGGGTGGTTTCCGCGCTGGGTGTTGCTATCGGTTTAATGATTTTTCTTTTAGATAAAAAGTTTTAGTTTTATAATTGCGGTTTTTATAGTTTTAATATCCAATCTTGTTTTTTTATGAACTTATTTAAAAAAATAAAACAAAAGCTGCAGTCTAAAAGTTCTAGCCATGAACCGGACAAAAATTTAATTTCATCTATTTTTGTTTTGATAATTTTTGGCTTGGTTATGTTGTACAGCGCCTCTTCGGTTGTTTCTTACGCTAAGTTTGGAAATACATATCATTATTTTGCCCGTCAGTTAATCAGCGTTCTAATCGGTTTAGGCGCTTTTTATATTGTTTCGCGGATTGATTATCATGTTTGGCGCAAATGGGCTATCTTCTTTTTGTTTAGTTCAATTTTTCTATTATTAGTCGTCTTTATCCCCGGTCTTCGGGCGGAATATGGGACTGCTCGGAGTTGGATTAATGTTTTTGGTTATTCTTTCCAGCCTTCGGAATTAGTAAAATTATCGTTTTTAATCTATTTAGCTACTTGGTTAGAAGCTAAAAACAATCAATTGAATGATTTTGCTAATGGCGTTTTTCCTTTTATTATCATTCTAGGTCTAGTTAGCTTATTGATGATTGCTCAACCTGATTTAGGAACTTTATTTATCATCATTTTCATGTCAGCGGTAGTCTTCTTTGTTGGCGGCGGGAAAATGGTTCATATTTTAGTTGCCGGATTACTGGCTGTTTGCGCCTTGGCATTGTTTTTGAAATTTAATTCTTCTTATCAGTCCGATCGCTTTAAATGTTTGGAAAATCCTAATTTTAGCGCTCAGGATAAATGCTACCAGATTAATCAATCTTTAATCGCGGTTGGTTCGGGCGGTTGGTTCGGGCGGGGAATCGGCCAAAGCCGTCAAAAATTTATGTATTTGCCGGAAGTCTGGGGCGATTCAATTTTTCCAATTATTTCCGAAGAGCTCGGCTTTGTCTTCAGCACTCTTTTAATCCTTTTGTTTTTATTTATTTTTTACCGCGGGCTCTTAGTTGCCCGGGATGCCCCGGATATCTGTGGTCGTGCTCTGGCGACGGGAATTGTTGCCTGGTTTGCTGTCCAAACATTTTTAAATATTGGAGGAATGATTAATTTAATACCGATGACCGGTGTGCCTTTGCCTTTTATTTCGGCTGGCGGTTCGGCGATGCTTTCGGCGATGATTGGTGCAGCTATTCTAGTTAATATTAGTCGGCAAACTAAAATAAATATTAGAAAACGTTAATATAATTTTTAATAATCCTATGGCTGAAAATAAAAACATTAAAATAATGCTAAGCGGAGGAGGAACTGGCGGCTCGGTCACTTCGCCACTAGCTATTGCCGAATGTGCTAAAATAGAGGGTAAGAAATGGAATTTCGTTTTTGTTGGAACTTATACCGGCCCAGAAAGAGAAATGGTTAAAGATAGTTCGGATGATATTAAATTTCGTGCAATGTTGAGCGGTAAATTTAGACGATATTTATCCATTAAAAACGTAATTGATTTCTTTAAAATTATTGCCGCTTTTTTCCAGTCATTTTTTATTTTGCACGAAGAAAAGCCCGATTTAATTTTAAGCGCCGGCAGTTTCGCCAGCGTGCCTTTAATTTGGGCCGCCGGTATACTAAGAATTCCAGTTATTATTCATCAGCAAGATGTTAGAGCGGGGCTAGCTAATAAATTAATGCTTCCGGCCTCTGATATTGTTACCGTTACTTTTGCTAAATCCTTAGCTGATTATGGACCGAAGGCAATTTGGATCGGTAATCCGACCAAATTTTTAGCGGTTGAAGAATATAAGGGCAGGATCGCTTCTATCTGGAATAAATATGGTTTAAAGACTGATAAGAAATTAGTTTTTGTGACCGGTGGTCGCATGGGAGCCAAAGCCCTTAATGAATTAATGGCCAAGGCCCATACTTATCTAGATGATTGCCAGGTTGTTCATTTAACCGGACAGAATAAAGCTAATATCGCTACACCAGAAAATTCCAATTATTGTGTTTTAGAATCCTTATCGCATGATGATTTTTTAGTTCTAATGATTTCCGCTGATTTAGTTGTTTCTCGCGCCGGTCTCGGTTCCTTAACCGAACTATCCGAACTTAATAAGGCGGCGATTATTATTCCTTTACCGGATTCGCATCAGAAAAATAATGCCGAAATTTTTGCTCGCCTAAATGCCGCTCAAGTTTTAGACCAAAAGAAATTAACGCCGGAAAGATTAGCTTTAGATATTAATTCCTTATTAGCTAATAGCGAAAGGTTGAAAGAATTAAGTTCTAATATTGGGCAGGTTATAAGAAAAGGAGCAGCGCTTAAAGCGCTTGATTTAATTGAAGAATTATTGGACGCTAAGCGTAAAAAATAAAAAGATTATGAGACTGAAAGATAAAAAACTTTATTTTATTGGTATTAAGGGGGTTGGCATGACTATGCTTGCTCAGTTTTTAGCTAATCAAAATAATCAGATCAGCGGCTCCGATATTAGCGATATTTTCTTAACTGATAAAGTTTTGTCTGATGAAAATATTAAAGTTCTTTCGCCATTTAATGAAAAGAATATTCCGTCTGACGCCGATGTAATAATTTATTCTAGTGCCTTTAATGAAAATAACAATTGTGAACTAGCTTATTTAGCGAATTTACCGAAGAAAGAAAAAAGTAAAATAAAAATTTTGTCTTATGCCGAAGCGCTTGGCGAGACCTTTAATAATTATTATGGCCTGGCCGTTTGTGGCAGTCACGGAAAAACAACAACCTCTGCCTGGCTCGGTTATGTTTTATGGTTAGCCGGTAAAAAACCGAATGTTCTAGTTGGTTCACGCGTCCCGCAATTCAAGGGGAGTAGTCTAGTTGGTGATTCCCGTTATTTTTTAGCAGAAGTTGATGAATATCAGAATAAATTGCAATATTTTAAGCCGCACGGCATAATTTTAAATAATATTGACTATGATCACCCCGATTTTTTTAAGGACCCGCGTGCTTATCGCAAAGTATTCATTGATTTTATCAAGAAAGTCCCTTTAAAAGGCTTCCTTGTTATTAACAATCGCGACAGTGAAATTCAGAAGATTAAAAAATATTGCCCTGGCAAAATTATTAGTTATGATTTTGTTAGTACCGGACATACGCCAATTCACAGCGATTATTTAGCTTATTATTTAAAAAATGACGGTGACTATCAGAGTTTTAGAGTGATTCATCATGATGACGATCTTGGTGAATTTAAAATACAGCTATGGGGAGAGCATAATGTTTTAAATGCCTTGGCGGTTATTGCCTCCGCTCGGGAATTAAATGTATCGGTTAATAAGATTCAGAAATATTTAGCTGAATTTAAAGGGACGGAAAGAAGAATGCAGGCCCTTGGTAAATTTAAAGGCGCTTTAATTTTTGATGATTACGCCCATCACCCAACTGAGATTAAAGCAACTCTAGCTAGTTTGCGCGTTCATTATCCGACTAAAAAGATAATCACCGTTTTTCATCCCCATACTTTCACACGTACTAAAGCTTTATTTGATGATTTTGTTTCTAGCTTTGAAAATACCGATGAATTATTTATTTTAGATATTTACGGCTCAGCTCGCGAGCAGCATGGTGGAGTATCTAGCCAGGAATTAGTAAAAGCGATTAAAGAATTTAATAAAGAGGAGAATATAAAACAGAAGGTAACTAATATTGCAACTATCCCGGAAGCAGCGGCTTATTTTAAGAATAATTTAGGAGTTGATGA
>CAIVBF010000082.1 GCA_903904095.1 uncultured bacterium
GAATCTTTACAGTGCTAAATTGGCCGATACTTTAGAAAAAGTTAAACAAGACAATAATAATATTAGTATTATCGTTCGCCCATTTTTTCAGAATATTTCTTCAAACCTAATTTCTCGGGAAGCCGCCTTGGCGATGGCTTGTTCAAAAGATCAGTGGCTCGGAATGCGCGCCTTGCTTTTTGCTCAGGTAAAAAATGATCAATTTAATATTAATAATTTTAGCGCTAACGCTAAACAGCTTGGTCTTGATGAAAATGAATTTAATACTTGCTTGACTAATCCCGAAAAATTTAGAACAATAGAGAAGTCTTTGGAGGAGGCGAAAGCTTATTCAGTAGTTGGTGTCCCGACAATTTTTGTCGGCGACGAAATGATTCCCGGTGCTCGTCCATACGAAGACTATGTTGATTCTAACGGTGATAATATTGAAGGCTTAAAGAAAGTGATTGATAGAAAGATGGTGCAGTAAATAAGAGATAGGGAGCTGACCAAGCTTCCAGAAAATAAGAGGCTCTATGCCTCTAATTGGAGAGTTCGCATAGTTGGTCTAGTGCGCCCGCTTGGAAAGCGTGTATACCGAAAGGTATCAAGGGTTCGAATCCCTTACTCTCCGCATTGACAAAAGTATACTAATATGGTATACTTTTTCTGTTGTATAGGACTTTAAAAAACAAGATTAAATTGGGTTAATTACTGAAATTATCTTCCGCCAGTCGGCGGATTAGGTAGATTTAGTAATTAATCCAATTATTATTAATCTTAAATTTAAATGTCATGAATAAAGAAGATCTCTTGTCTGATTTGAACAAAGAGGCAATGAAATTAGTCAAAAAAAGGATAGTAATAACCCGTCTTATTCTGGGTTGCGTAGCCCTTTTCCTCTGCTGGTACTGGAATTTGTTTAGCCTGCCAACCAGCGCTAAGCTGTGGCAAGCATCGTTTGTCGCAATTCTTTTTTTATCTAACCTTTTTTGGCCACTTTGGAGAATAACTCCGGAAAAAGTCAGATACGCTTTCTATGAGGTTGCTAAAGAAAGAGCGCAAGAATGTATCAATAGAACCTACCGCTTTATGTCATTACCACCAACTTCGCGTGACCTTGCAGAACTGACCGCGCTGCAAGAAGAAAATTCTCTATTTGGAGAAATAATGGAAGAGATCGCCGCTCAAATAGACGCGGATGTCGCTCTCAATACCTCAAAGTAAAAAAACAAAGCCAAGTCGTAGCTTTAGGAGCCATCTCGTTTGTATATAAACTTGATGGCTTTTTTCTATTAAAAAATATATTGACTTATTCTATTATTTATGTTATGCTTATTTGTTCGTGTAAAATGGGTGGCACGATAAAGCTATGTAAATAGCCAAGGACTCTAAAGGTCCCGGATTACATCCAAAATCAGTACTTTAAAATTTATTTAAGATGAAAAAGTTTTTAGAAAGTCGCTATGCGCTAGGAATGTCGCTCTCAGCAATTATTATTGCCAGTTTGTTTATCCCCGGAATTTGGGGAAAAGTGATTTGCCTCGGTTTTGTAATGATCGTCCAGTTCATGCTGGAAAGTTTCGACCGTTCTCTGGGATGGGACGAATATCAAAGTTTCGAGGATAGGTTTATAGAAGGTGCGGAGGTTAATTTAGTAAGAAATGTTTTTTTCTCTGGCGTGAAGCTTTTGTGCCTCGGTCTCGTTGTCGCTTATGGTTTATATTACGAACCATCAGACAAATTAAATCCAATTGTTGGGCTTTTAGCAATTATAGTTCCAACTATTTGGTTTCTATCCTATTACGGTAGTGAGCTTATGTCTCGTCATGGCGAAAATGAAATTGAGACGGAATATTCCGATGATTCATTCAAGAAAATGCGTCGGTTTATCACAATGATTCTGCTAACCAGTTCCTTGATTATGGCCTATTTGTATTTCGGAACTTGGTACGTATGGCTAGCCAGCGTTTTAAATGTAATTATTTTGTTTAATAGTCTCTTAATAGAGATGGTTGGCGAAGAATTACAGTTTGATTTATTAAAAAAACGCATTGTTGCTTTAGTGCTCATCGCTCCTTTCTTTATTGGGATTGTTAGTGAGATTGTTCAGTTTTGGGCAGGCATTAATAATTTCTTGGATGTTATCTGGACGTGGTCAGTTAATGCCGTGGTTGCGGCCTGGGACTTTATTGGGTTTGTTCTGACCTATCGATTAAATTTGCTAGGGTCTTCAGCTAGTGTTTGGTTGCTTCTGATTTTTGTTATTTGCATATTTTTATTGCTAAAAATTATTGCCTATCACATAAATCGCGCTGAACAGGATAAATGTGAAGCTTTGTATGAAGCTAGAATAGCCGAAGAAGAAGCCGAAGCCGAAAGATTGAAAGCAGAAAATGAGGAAATAATGAGAAGAAATCTTATTCAAATAATGTGTACTTTGGCTAACGATATTCCAATATCAAAAGAGTATTTGTTTTATTTGGGTAAGAATTTAGTCTTTCTTAAAGACTTTCCGATCAGCAAATTAACTGCTTTTGATTTTAAACAATTATTTAAGATTTCCGATCAAAAGCAAAAAATTGTTTGGGAACATGACCTAAAGTACATTCTGGAAATGTATGACTCGTTTTTTAAAAAAGCTGAAACGAGCGACCGGGACTTGGCGGCAATTACCGCCGCCATACAAAAAATATGTATCTTTGTGGAGGAATATAAAGAATATAAATCGTTTGACGCATTTAGAAGAATGCTGGACGAAGCAACTCCAAATATTCCGTCTGCTTGGGCTTCGGTGAGGTAACTCAAAAAGCCTACATTCGCTTAGAGCAGCAAACTCCGGTTTGCTGCTTTTTTTGTCCAAAAACGTGAAAATTTATAAATTTTACATGTTTTTCACGTTTATGTTGACAAAACAGTGAAAAAAGAATATAATGTTAGTATATGGCTAAAATACTTAATATTTATAATAAAATAAGTTCTTTGCGAGAAAGATACTACAAAGAGTCTAGCGGTAAAGAGGCTCTGATTTCGCTTATATCGGAAACGGAGGTGGCTGAGCAAGTCTATAATTCCAACGCTATTGAAAATAGCACACTTACCCTGGAAGAGACTGAGAAGATTCTTTTGCAGATTGATTTAGATAGGTATATTTCAGAAAGGGAAATTTTTGAAGCAAAAAATTTAGGACGAGTCGTTTCTTATATTGATAAGAGAGCCAAAGAACAAGAGTTAAATTTTGAGGTTATCCTAAGGCTTCATAAAATGTTAATTACTAACATACGCGACGATATTGCCGGAAGATTTAGATCTGATAACGAATATGTTCGTGTTGGTAGCCATATCGCACCAAATCCTAAAGAAGTTACCGATCGTCTGGAAAAAATGTTATCAACTTATAATGCCGCTAGCCATGAAAGTATTATTAAGCGAATAGCAAAACTACATCTGACTCTTGAATATATTCATCCTTTTGTTGACGGCAATGGTCGCATCGGTCGCGTTATTAATAATTATTTATTAATCCGGGAAGGATATGTGCCGATAAATATAAAATTTATTGATCGAAAAAAATATTATGAAGCTTTTAAGGAATTTGATGAAAAAGGCTCTACGACTATTATGGAAGAAATAGTTGGTAAAGCACTCACTAATAGCTATTATAAAAGATTGGCTTATTTAGAGGGGAAAAAAATTATTACTCTTTCTAAATATGCCAAGATAAATAAGTTGTCTCATTCCAATCTCATTAATAAAGCTAATCGCCAAACAATTGAGGCTTTTTTAGAAAAAAATGTCTGGAAAATTTCTGAAAGCTTTATCTATAACCCTAGAAAGAAGGCAATACTTAAAGACGA
>CAIVBF010000083.1 GCA_903904095.1 uncultured bacterium
AAAAAATAAAATATAAATTTATGTCACAGGCACAAGAATTAAATAAGGCCAATTTTGAAAAGGAAGTTTTACAAAACGATTTACCAGTTTTAGTAGATTTCTGGGCACCTTGGTGTGTTCCTTGTCAGATGATGGCGCCTATTCTAGATAATTTAGCCTTAGAGATGGCCGGTAAAATCAAAGTAACTAAAGTTAATACGGAGGATGGTGATAATCAGGATTTAGCGATGACTTATCAAATCCAAAGTATTCCTAATATGAAGTTATTTAAGGGCGGGAAAATCATCGGCGAATTTATTGGTTTAAGAAATCTGGAAACATTAAAAGGAGAGATTGAAAACTTTATTAAATAAAAAATTAGAAAAATAAAAAAGAAAAAAGGGGTATCAGCAGATACTCCTTTTTGTCCTATAGAGTCCATTTCGGACTATTTATCTTTCACGCAGCGGATTGAGAATCCACGGCGGTTGTCATAGTTTACCGTAGTTTCAAGGTTGCTATCAGTGTTGGCACAGTAGGCATTCCTTTGCACTACCGTTGACCACCAAAATGATGCCTCCCCTAAACCACTAAATACGCCGGTTTCTTTTCTGACACCAGCAGGTAGGGCTGTAAAACCAACACTGTTATCAGCCTTTGTGTTAGGCGTTAACCAGTGTGTGGTACCAGCTTCTTTAAGATGTCCTCCGGCGACATAAATACCGCCTAAGTAGTTTGAAAGTTGTTCCCATTCAGCAATCGTTGGGATGTGCCAACCAGCCGGTGCTAACCCTTTAGTGCTAACTACGGCCGCTTGATTATAAAGGGCGCCATAGGTTGATCCGTTGTTTGAATCATTATTGTAATAACACATGGCATCGGCCGATGCATTAAACCAAGCAGTATTATCGGTAATAACCGGAATAGTACTGCCATCACGATAATGTTTAACATTCAAATTCTGGACTAACCAAGTCTGGCTTCCAATACGAATGGTGTCGTAGGCATTGCCATCAATGTCCTTGATCGTGCCAGTCAGCAGGATTGGTGGCGTGATCGCATCAGTCTTGAAAGAGGTCTCTATTGTATAAGAAACCCCCGCAGAATTGATTGCGTAAGCTTTCACCGAATATACACTGTTTGGAGTTAAAGTCCCCAAGCTAATGACTAATTCCGCGCCGCTTATAACTGCGGGAATTTTAGTAGCGCTGCCATTTAAGGTTGCGCCAGCTTCGGTTATCGTTGCACCACCGGTTGAGGTGATTGCCACTTTGATTGTTGCGGAATTGGTAGTTACCTGGGATATATTTATCATTCCCAGAACCGCTAACGTTGGTTTTTGAACCACGTCGGTTCCGCCATTATCAATGACGGGGCTATCTTTCTTCCCACAGCTAATCATCGTGACCACAATTAAAATCATGACCAGGCTGGCTGTCGCCAGCGCCATAGTCTTTTTCAAAAAATTTCTCATTTTTAATGTGCTGGTGAGCCACCCCGGCTCAAGGTTCGTCCACCACGGACTGACCTAAATGAAGTATTTAAGCTAATTTAGTTTTACAATTTAATAAGATAAATGTCAATATCGGATATTATCTATTTTTCTTGACACCCCCTGGGGGTGTAAGATATAATAAAATTATAAATCAATAAAATAATGTAATCGTATGAGTATTTTTAATGATAATTTAGAAAGATTAAAAGAGATTCAGGTATTGGGCGATATTGGTGATTCAGAAATGAAGATATTATTAGAGCCGGCCCAGGTTAATTATTTAGAAATTGATATTAAAGGGAAAAAATATCCGGCCTGGCGAATTATTTATAGTAGGGCGATTGGTCCCGGTAAAGGAGGAATTAGATATCATCAAGATGTTTCCGAGGACGAAGTTAAGTCTTTAGCTTTTTGGATGGCTCTTAAAAATTCTTTAGCGGACATCCCTTATGGCGGGGCCAAAGGCGGAATTAAATTTAATCCAAAAGAAGTTAATCAGACAGAACTAGAAGAAATAAGCCGCGCTTATATTGATAATTTTTATCCCTATTTAGGGCAAGATAAAGATATTCCAGCACCAGATGTTTATACAAACGGACAGGTAATGTCTTGGATGCTTGATGAATTTGAAAAAAAAGTAGGCCATCACGAACCCGGAATGATTACCGGCAAGCCGGTTGAACTAGGCGGGATAGCTCTTCGGGGAGATGCTACGGCACAGGGCGGTTATTTAGTTACTAAAGAATTAGTTAATAAGTTTTTGCCGGATAAAAAAGATATTAAAGTTATTGTCCAGGGTTTTGGAAACGCCGGTTTATTTATGACGGAAAAATTAGACAATGACGGGTATAAAATTATTGCCGTTTCAGATAGTCAGGGCGGAATTTATAATTCTAATGGTTTAAATATTAAAGATTTAATTGATTTTAAAAAATCTGGCGAATCGGTTATTAAATATAAGGGCGGAAAAGTTATTACTAATTCGCAGATGTTAGAACTTGATACCGATATATTAGTTTTAGCGGCTCTAGAAAATCAGATTACGGAAGATAATGCTAAAAATATCAAAGCTAATTATATTGTTGAATTAGCTAATGGCCCGGTTACTTATGAAGCGGATAAGATATTGGCGGCCAATAATAAAATTATTGTTCCGGATATTTTAGCTAATTCCGGCGGGGTTATAGTTAGCTATTTTGAATGGGCGCAAAATAAAACCGGCCAAATTCTTGAGGAAGAATATTTACGCAATCTCTTAGAAAAGAAAATGATTGGTAATTGGGGCAAGGTTTATGATCAGTATGTTTCCTATAACGGAAAAATTACTTTACGCCAATCGACCTATCTTATTGCTGTTAAAAGAATTTTAGCAGCAGAGAAATATAGAGGCAGAATCTAAAATTAAATATTAATATAAATAAAAAACAGCTATGTATAATAGCTGTTTTTTTTGTGTTTTATTATTTTATTGTTAATTCTTTTAGCGGTTTAAATTCTTTAACTTGTTTAATTATCGTTTCGTAATATTTATTATCTTTCCAATAAACTTTATAAGCATTAGCCGTTTTCTTTGAGGAAATTATTCGGTATTTATCATCAATAATTTCAATCGCACAGCAATTATCCATCGCGATAGCGACCTCCTTAGTTTTTTCCATCATTTTCTTTAAACCTTTTTTTCTATTTTTCTCAACATCATAATGAGGACAATGCAAGGCGTCTATTAAACCGAGTCCTTTAACTTTAATTAAGTCAGCTTTAGGATTATTAAAGCTTCTTGAATCGGAATTGCCATATTTAAACCAGCAAACTGAACCAGCACTTAGTCCTGATAAAACAATTCCTTTTTCATAGGCTTTTATTAAGATTTTATCAACGTTCAACTTCCGCCATAACATCATCATTTTCAGAGTATTGCCGCCGCCAACATAAACTATATCGGATTTTAAAATTTTATTTTCTATTTCTTTTTTAGTTAATTTATTATTTATTAAATAAAGGACATCGGTCCGACAATTAAGCTTTTCGCCGAAATGCTTAAAAATTGTCTGATAATAGCCGGACGAATCAGAGCTGGCGGTTGGGATAAATAATAGTTTCGGATTTTTTTTACCGCTTAATCTAATTATTTCTTTATCTATTTTAGTTGTTTCAACGGGATGTCCCGGTCGGCCGATTTCGCCACCACCGATTGCGATTATTTTTTTCATATATTTAATTTATGTAATCATTATATAATATTTACTAGTTAGAGGAAATGCTGGTCATAAAAAAAACAGACTCAAAAGAGTCTGTTTTAATATTTCGTTATTCTATTTTATTTAGTTTGTAGCACATCCAGCGGCAGCTGAACCGCTACCAGCAGCCTGTGTTCCGGTACCGAAACCAGGAGCCGGAGAATCGCTTGATAAAGTAGTTTGGCATTCTTTTGGTGCATTATTGAAGGCACTGCAGATAGTCTTTAATAAACTGGCTGAGTCACGTCCGCTTTGAATTTCTTCGCCATTGATAATTAAAGTAGGGGATCCGCCAACTTTATATTTCTCGTTATCCGCTTTATATAAATCAAAGCTAGGATAGCTTCCTTGGTAATTTACTTTATTCTTTGAATTTTCCATTACCTTGTATTGAGAATCTACCTTAGCAACGCAGGTACTAACTTTATTTTTATCAATACCGGTTGAAGTCATACAAGCAGCCGAATCGCTTGAACCTAAGAAACATTTTAGGTAAGTATTAAATTTAGCGGTTTGTTCTTTATTAATACAATCTTGAGTCATGTTTTCTGTTAATTCTTTATCACCATGCATTGAATAGTTACAGAACTTTAATTCAAAATCAATTTTTTTACCCAAGGCTTCAACGACCGGTAAAATTCCTTTTTCAATTTGAGTTCCGTATGGGCAGTAGCTCATAACAAATAACTCAATTTTAGGTTTATCGCTTTTTTTAGAGACGCTGCTAGCCGGAGCGGCCTGATTGGCGCCAGAGGTATCACCATTTCCTTTTCCGCTGCTTATTTTATCAACATCTAAAGCTTGAGGGAAGAAAAGTTTTCCATCTTTAGTTAAATAAGATTCAACAACGCTAGTAACGATATCTATTTTGAATTTATATAAACCATATTCGTCAGTTACTTCTTTGATAGTCGCTTTATTGCCTCCGGACATTAAAAAGCTGTTAACGAATGATTCAACTTTTGCCCTAGCTTGAGTTTCATTTAAATTTTTAGATGTTTTTTTGAAAGAGAAATAACCAATTATGGCGAGAATTAAAATTAATAAAATAGGCAAAATTATTTTATTAAAATTTTGTTTAGTCCCCATT
>CAIVBF010000084.1 GCA_903904095.1 uncultured bacterium
CAAGTTCAATGGGGACTGGCGCTAGCCTATGGGGCGGAACTAAAAATGGAACCATCTATAATGGTGATGCTGGCGTTGGAAATGTTGGCATTGGGACAACTAACCCGGGATCAAAATTGCAAATTAGCACGGGAAATTCTGCTTCGTATAATCCTTCTACGGCCGGCTTCTCTCTTCGTAAAAATGAAGAGGGATACGGTTTATTTGCTGGCGTTGAGCCGACAGGTAATGCTTGGTTGCAAGCTGGGACATCAGCCAATGGTATTTACAATTTAATTCTACAGGGTATTGGCGGTAATGTTGGCATTAGTTCTATTGCTCCAACACAAAAGTTTGTTGTTCAAGGTGTCTCTGGAGGAACTGGTTATGGCGGAACTGATAGAACTGGTGGTATGAGAGTTCGTTGGAGTTCCGGTTATGGCGTCGGCTTAGATGCTTGGGATGGAGGCCTGCCGCGATGGGGTATTGTTAGTTATGGGGCCGCTGACGCAGGGACTGTTGTTATGGAGGGTAAATATAATAGTAACGATGTTATTTTTAATGCCGGCAACGTCGGTATCGGTACAACCGCGCCTAATGATGTATTCTCAATTGGCAATTCCGGGACAGCACCGGCCGGATCATCTAAGACAGGACATAACTATACAATGACTTATTTGGCTACCGATGATTATGCTTTAGCAAATTATGGCCTAGTTAGAACTATAACCGTAAATGCTAGCAACACGGCCGCGGTTATTTCCGGCGGAGATTTAAATATGGGCGGCCATAATATTTTAAATGTTAATAAATTAACGGTTAATACGATTGACCCTCTTTACGACATTAAAGGCATTAAATATTCAACTTATGCCGGTTCAATTTCCGGCGGTGTTAAAGAAGAAGTGGTCGGGAAAGTTATAATTAATTCACGTTCTATTAGCGACAATAAGGAATACGAAAAGGTAATTGATTTCGCTAAAGAAACGGAAGGAAGCAATCTTTGGGTCTGGCGCCAAGTTATTGATTTTACTCCAGACAATATTGAAGTTTTTATGACTCCATTCGGTAAATTCGCTAACACATATTACTCGGTTGAAGATAATAAATTAATTTTCCACTCCGACCGTCCGGTAACTATTTCCTATCGTTTAATTGGTAGCCGTTTTGACTGGCGTAAGTGGCCAACTCGCGCTATTAATCAGATGGAGCAGGGAATGAAGGTTGAGTAGAGTTGAGCGAAAAGCGATGAGTTTATTTTAAGAATTATTTAAAGAGCTTCATTGATAATAATGAAGCTCTTTTTGGTTTTGAAAGCAGAGCGAGAGGTTTTTGAGAACTCATTGAGAGCTCTTTTTTTGTTTGTGTTAATTATTAGCTAAAAAAGCGGTTAAATTATTTTAACTTTATTTTAATCGGATTTTATTAATATTTTAACTAATATTAGCCTTGAAATAGGTCTTATTTTTTGCTATAATTTAACGCAATTATTATTAATTTTAAATTTATGTCAAAAGAAAAAAATGACAACAAAAAACTAATCGCTCTTTTTAATGAGCAACCGGTTAGAAGAGTTTGGAATAAGGAAGAGGAGAAATGGTATTTTAGCGTGGTTGATGTAGTTAGGGTTTTGACGGATAGTGAAAACCCACAAGTTTATTGGCGTGTTATGAAAAAACGCTTGTTAGATGAGGGGTCAAATGAAACCGTTACAAAATGTAACGGTTTGAAAATGGAAGCCCCTGATGGGAAGAGTCGTCTAACCGATGCCGCCGACGTTGAAACCTTATTGCGTCTAATTCAATCAATCCCGTCTCCTAAGGCCGAGCCGTTTAAACTCTGGCTCGCTAAAGTTGGCTACGAAAGAATGCAAGAGACAATTGACCCTGAATTAACAATTAGCCGAGCCAGGAAGAATTGGCAAATGCGCGGACATAGTAGTAAATGGATAGAGCAAAGAATGCTTAGTATTGAAACACGAAATAAATTAACGGATTATTGGTCGGATCACGGGATAAGTAAAAGAGACGAGTATGCCAAATTAACCAATATTATTCATCACGAATGGAGCGGTCTAACAGTCAAAGAGCACAAGGATTTAAAGAATTTAGAAGTTGAGAATTTGCGTGACCACATGGATGAAGCAGAGCTTATTTTTACCGCTCTCGCCGAATTATCAACTAGAAAAATAGCCGAAACTGAAAAAGCCGAAGGTTATAACCCTAATGAAATAGCGGCTCATAAGGGAGGTAAAATTTCTGGCAATGCCCGCAAGGCCTTAGAAAATGAAACTGGTGAGAAAATAGTTAATCCGAGTAACTTTTTATTAAATTAATTTTAAATTTATGAATGAGAAAAACAATCAAATCATTATTTACAGCGCTGAAAACGGTGAGATGAAGTTAGAAGTTAAGTTAGAGAATGAGACTGTTTGGCTAAGCCAAAAACAGATGGCAGAGTTGTTTAATTGCAGTACTGATAATATCAGTTTACATTTGAAAAATGTATTTAATGAATCTGAGCTTAGCGAAAATTCAGTTACCGAGGAATCCTCGGTAACTGCTTCTGACAATAAAAGGTATTTAGTAAAGCTATATAATCTTGACGCCATTATCTCCGTTGGTTACCGTATAAATTCATTGCGCGGCACCCAATTTCGTATTTGGGCTACTCAGAAATTAAAAGAATATATTATCAAGGGATTTGTTTTGGATGATGAACGATTATCAGATGGCCGAGTTAAAAGATCATATTTTCAAGAGTTAGAAGAAAGGATTAGGAATATTAGATCATCGGAAGCTAATTTCTATCAGAAAGTCAGAGATATTTTTGCGACTAGTGTTGATTATGACTCAAGAACAGACTATGCGAAAAAATACTTGATAATGCCGGTTCTGTATCTCATCAAGATATGGAAGAAAAAGTTCGTTTAGAGCTCACGAAATATAATCAGAAGAGGCTAGTGGATAAGTAGCAATTAATCGGATTAATTTATTCACATTATTTTTAAAACATGTTATAATAAATTTAACAGGAGTTGTTGCGCCTTATATATGGGGCTTTAAAAGCAAATATAAAATTTATTA
>CAIVBF010000085.1 GCA_903904095.1 uncultured bacterium
ATTGCTCATAATTTTTTTGAGGAACTGGGAATAAAAATGCAGGTCCAAATAAATAGTCTTGGCAGCGCTGAAAATCGCAAGGAATATTGCAATAAACTTTTGGCTTTTTATAAAGAAAGAGGCAGACGTTCCAAGCTATGTAATAACTGTAAAAAAAATCTTGGTAAAAATTGTTTAGGTTTGCTTGATTGTAAAGAAGAGGTTTGTATTAAATTAAGAGAAGAAGCGCCGCAAATCGCCGATTATTTGTCGGAAGAGAGCCGAGAATATTTTGCTAAAACTTTAGAATTTTTAGACGAATTAAATATTGATTATAATTTTAATCCATATCTAGTTCGCGGTCTAAATTATTATAATGACACTGTTTTTGAATTCTGGCCGGTTAATGAAGATGGAACGGTTGTTGGGAAAATGGCGCTAGGTGGCGGTGGACGCTATGATTCTTTGGTGGCAAGTATGGGCGGAGCGGATACCCCGGCGGTTGGACTATCGCTAGGGATTGAAAGAGCCGTTTCTCGTCTTAAGGATAAGCACCTCTTGTCAAATCCGAAAGAAGAGGATATAGTGTTTATTGCTCAGCTAGGCGATCAAGCTAAACTAAAGGCTTTACAGTTGTTTCAACAGTTAAGACAAGCCGGCTTTAATGTTAGACAGTCGTTTGCTTCTGACAGCCTAAAGCTGCAATTAGAAGAAGCCGTCTTAATGCAAGCCGAAACTTGCTTGATATTAGGCAAAAAAGAGATACTGGACGGAACAATCTTGATGCGCGATATGGATTCTGGCGCTCAAGAAACGGTTGTCTATAAGAAAATCAAAGAACGTTTAGAGAAAAAAAATAATAAATTAGAAAAAAAAGCTAATAATAGAAAGGGAGGTGGACTATATGGCGGATTTTAACAGAAAACCAGGTGAAAGTTTCGAAAGTTTTTTACGAAAATTCAAAAAGGGTTTGAAAAACAGTAAGAGATTAGAGAAAGCAAGATCAAAGCAACATCTAAAGCCAAAGAATACAAAACGGCTTCAGAAAAAATATGCTTTGACGAGTTTAGCGTTAAGCAAAAAAAATGATTATTTGCGTAAGATCGGTAAGTTACCGGAAACTGTTCAGAGATCATAATTACTTGCAAACAGAAAATATAAATATAAAAAACTATCTTGTTTACAAGATAGTTTTTTATTAATCAATAATTAATTTTTTTTATTTTATGCCAGGAATCAAACGCTTAATGTTGTCAAAGGTTGAGCGTTTTGAATATTGCTTTATTTGATCGCGAGCTCTTTTTGTTTTAACAAACTTTAACCAATCTTTGCTAGGGTAAGGACGATTTTTCTCAATAATAATTTCAACCGAGTCGCCATTTTTTAATTCATGATCAAGTCGGCTATGCTTATCATTAATAATTACTCCAGCCGCTTTATTTCCGATATTACTATGAACAGCGTAGGCAAAATCAATCGGCGTGGCTTTTTCCGGTAGTTCAAAAACATCCCCTTGCGGTGAAAAAACGAAAATTCTGTCGCGGAAAATATCTAATTTTATATTTTTTACAAATTCGCTTGTGCTTGTCACTTCTTTTTGAATCTCTACAATTTCTTTGACCCAGGTCGGCGACTGGTATGAACTTGAGCCATGTTGCGATTTATAATACCAATGAGCGGCTAAACCATAAATTGATTCCTCATGCATTTCATAGGTTCTGATCTGAAATTCGGCGGCCTTTCCTTCTGGGCCGAAAATTGTGGTGTGCAATGATCTGTATCCGTTCGGTTTTGGCACGGCTATATAGTCTTTAAAACGGTTTGGTTTCGGGCGCCAAAGGGTATGAATAATTCCCAAGACTTTATAGCAATCATCAATTGTCGGAACAATTATTCTTAAAGCGAAAACATCATAAATTTCATCAAATTTACGATCTTTTTCGTGCATTTTTTTGTAGATAC